>JAFAFF010000008.1 GCA_023423605.1 Pseudomonadota bacterium | reverse complement strand
ACCCTGCGCCTGCTGACGGCCAACATCCAGGCCGGTTCCAGCACCCGCCGGTACAGCGATTATGTGACCCGCAGCTGGTCGCATGCGCTGCCGGCGGGCCGCAAGCGCAGCAGCCTGGATGCCATCGCCACGCTGGCGCGTGGCCATGACATCGTCGGCCTGCAGGAAGCCGATCCCGGCAGCCTGCGCTCGGGCTTCACCAACCAGACCCACTACCTGGCCCAGCAGGCCGGGTTCCATTACTGGAGCCACCAGCCGAACCGGCGCATGGGCGGCGTGGCCTCGTCGGCCAACGGCCTGCTGAGCAAGCTGGAACCGGTGGAAGTGCAGGACCACGCCCTGCCCGGCCGTATCGGTGGACGCGGCGTGCTGCTGGCCAGATTCGGCGATGGCGATGAAGGCCTGGCCGTGGCCGTGGCGCATCTTTCGCTGGGTGCAGGCTCGCGGCTGGCGCAGCTGTCATTCATCGCCGAAATGCTGTCCGACCACCCCAACGCCGTGCTGATGGGCGATTTCAACTGCCTGGCCGAACGCCCGGAAATGCAGGTGCTGTACCGCAAGACCACCCTGCAGCCCCCCGGCTGCGTGGTGCCGACCTTCCCCAGCTGGCGGCCGGACCGTGCCATCGACCACATCCTGGTCAGCAGCAATCTGGCGCAGAAGAGCGTGGAAGCGGTGCCGGCGGCATTCAGCGACCACTTGGCACTGGCGATGTCCATCGACGTGCCGGAAACCGCCCTGCGTCGCTGACGCAGGGTTCCCGAACCGACCCGAAGCGCAGCGTCTTCCCACGCGGGAGGCGCTGGCGGCTGCGCGCGCGGCCAGAAATCATCAATGCTATTGATGATGCGAATCACTCCTATTAAGCTTACTAAATCCCGGATGCACAGGACGTGCTTCGGCGATCAGCTACCACGCCCGCGCCGGAGCCCTCCGGTGTTGCCAGCCGCGTACTGCCTCTCCCCCTTCCGCACCGTCTGGCCTTGGAGGAACCGGGCCGACGCCTGTAGCGACCTGCCCGGTAAACTGCCATGAACCGTTCCGCCGACGCGCTGTCCTGTCCGCTCACGCCCCACCGCCTGCCGCAGGCCCTGCTGGTCGCCCTGTGCGCCGCGGCGCCCGCCTTCGCCCAGGACACCACGCCCAGCGCCACCACGCTGGACGGCATCGTCGTCAAGGGCGAGCGTGCCGAAGGATATTCGGTCCGCCGTACCTCCGCCGGCACCCGTTTCGATCTCGCGCCGCGCGAGATTCCGCAGTCGGTCAGCATCATCAGCCACCAGCGCATCGAGGACCAGAACCTGGACGACATCCTCGACGTGCTGGCCAATACCACCGGCATCAGCAGCACCCAGTCCGATACCGAACGCACCGAGTTCTATTCGCGCGGCTTCTATATCGACAGCTACCAGTTCGACGGCCTGCCCACGCAGATGGTGCAGAACTGGAGCTACGGCGATTCCGGATTGGACCTGGCGCTTTATGACCGGGTGGAGGTGGTGCGTGGCGCCACCGGCCTGCTGAGCGGCGCGGGCAATCCGTCGGCATCGGTGAACCTGGTCCGCAAGCATGCCGACAGTGCCGAACTGACCGGCAGCGTATCGGTGAACGTGGGCAGCTGGGGCCGCACGCGCAGTACCGTGGACGTGACCACGCCGCTCAATGCCAGTGGCTCGGTGCGCGCGCGCGTGATCGGCAGCTATCTGGACACCGACGCGCAGATGGACCGTTACGACCAGCACAAGACCCTGGGCTACGCGGTGATCGATGCCGACCTCACCGCGGACACCCAGTTGAGCGTGGGATACGACTACCAGCAGAAGCGCGCCAACGGCGCCACCTGGGGTGGCTTCCCGATGCTGTTCTCCGACGGCAGTTCCACCGGTTATGACGAATCGTTCAACGCCAGCCCGGACTGGACCTACTGGGACACCACCAGCAAGCGGGCGTTCGCCACCCTGGAACATGGCTTCGCCAATGGCTGGGAATTCAGGATCGGCGCCACCCATGACCAGACCAGGGCTGACGACAAGCTGTTCTACCCGGCCTACAACGACTGGACCAGCGGCGCTTCGTTCTTCGACAAGGTGAGCGGCACCGGCATCTCGCCGTCGGCCGGCTTCTACAACACCGAACGCAAGGTCGATGCGGTGGACGGTTTCGTGGACGGCCCGTTCCAGCTGTTCGGCCGCGAACACCAGTTCATGGCGGGCCTGAGCTACAACAAGCGCGACTATGCCAACTACGGCGACTACCAGGTCGGCGGCGCGGGCATGGCGTGGGATCCGTTTGCCCGCTACCTGGACTGGACCGGCGACATCAGTGAGCCGAACTGGAATGTGCTGGCACTGGCCAGCGAAGGCACCATCACCCAGAAGGCCGGCTATGCCGCCACCCGCCTGTCGCTGGCCGATCCGCTGAAGCTGATCGTGGGCGCACGCTGTACCGACTGGAAAAGCGAAGGCGAAGGCGCGGACCGCTCGCACAAGGTCACCACGCCGTACGCCGGTCTGGTATTCGACATCAACGACACGTTCTCCACCTATGCCGCCTACACCGAGATCTTCCAGCCGCAGACGCTGAAGGATCGCGAAGGCAGTTACCTGGATCCCGTGGATGGCAAGAGCTACGAGGTGGGCGTCAAGGGCGCGTGGTTCGACAATCGCCTCAATGCCTCGCTGGCGGCGTTCCGCATCGAACAGGACAACGTTGGCCAGGCCAGCGGGGAACCGGTGCAGGGCAGCCCGAACGAATTCGCGTATCGCGCCGCACGCGGTACGGTCAGCCGTGGTTTCGAGCTGGAACTGAACGGTGAACTGGCACCGGGCTGGAATGCCACCTTCGGTGCCTCGCGTTACGTGGCCAAGGACGCCAACGACGCCGACATCAACACCAATCTGCCGCAGACGGCGATCAAGCTGTTCACCAGCTATACGCCGCAGTCGGTGCAGGAACTGACCGTCGGTGGTGGCGCCAACTGGCAGAACCGCATCTACTACCCGGTGCCGGCCTATGGCCGCATCGAGCAGAACGGCTATGCACTGGTCAGCGCCTTCGTGCGCTACCGCCTCTCGCCGGAGCTCAGCGTGCAGGCCAACCTCAACAATCTGCTGGACAGGAAGTACTTCTCGCAGATCAATGGCTACGGTGCCTACGGCGACGGTCGCAACGGCTCGATCACCTTCACCTGGTCGTCCTGACCGCTTCGTAGAGCCGGGCTCTGCCCGGCTGAGGGATCATCGCGCAGCGGGGCAGAGCCCCGCTCTACGTGGCTGCACGCAACTCAGAAACGCAGATCCGCACGCACGTACCAGAACCGGCCGCGCGGAATGTCGTACGTCGATGCGTCGTAGCCGTTCAACGAACACGACACGCAGATCGGCGGATCCTTGTCGAACACATTGTTCAGACCCGCGCTCAGCTGCAGCCCCTTCATCCAGTCCACCCGGTAACCCAGCTGGAGGTCATGGAACGTTGTTGCCGCCAGCGTATTGGTGCCTTCGGCCTGGTTGCCGCAGACCGCAAACGCCACCACGTCGCCGCACTGTTCGGTGAGCTTTGAAATGTGCCGCACCGTCCAGGACGCATTCCAGTTGGCCAGCGACCAGCCCAGGCTCGCGTTGCTGGTCCATTCCGGAATCGAGCTGTCGGCCACCTCCACGCCGGGCTCCTGCGGCTGCTTCTGGCCTGCAGCGCCCAGCGCCTCGTAACGGCCCACGAACGTGTTCTGCCAGCCCAGCTTGAACTGGCCGATGTCGGTCTGCGGCAGCGTCCAGAACAGATCCACATCCCAGCCGTCGGTTCTGATGGAACCGAGGTTGGTCAGGCGGTTGGCGAAGCTGCTGATGGCCCCGGTGCCGGCGCGGTCGATGCCTGCACAGTACAGCGGATCCAGCGTGTCCACGCACAGATCCAGCTGGTTCTGGGCGTTGATCGCCTGGATGGCCCCTTCGATATGATGACGGTAGAAGGTCACCTCCACGTCGAAGCGCTCCGACCAGCCGGTGTTGCTGCCGAACCACGGACTCCATACGAAGCCCGCACTGAAGCTGCGGGAGCGTTCCGGTTCAAGATCGATGTTGCCGCCGGTGGTGACCGATATCTGCGAATTGGGCTGCTGGAATCCCGCAGGCACGCCAAGCGCAGCGCAGTTGGCGGCACTGCCGCGCGGCGGTGTGCCGCCCAGTCCCACCGAGCACGGATCGAAGATCTGCAGGTCGGCGCGCGCGGCCGAACCGTACAGCTCACCGATGGATGGCGCCCGGAAACCCTCTGCATACGTGGTGCGCAGCACGAAGTCGTTGGTCACCTGCCAGCGCAGCCCGTACTTGGGCGTGAACTCGCCACCGAAGGTCGAATAATCCGAATAGCGTCCAGCCAGGCTGAGATCCAGCTTTTCCCCGATCACGCTGTTGGCGACGATCGGTACGCTCAGCTCCAGGTACGCCTCGTTGACATCGTAGGAACCCGATGTCGGCAGCGACGGAACGCCGTTGTAATGCCCGGCCACGGTCAGCGGATCGGGCTGGTACCAGCCTTCATACTTGCGGTATTCGTAACCGGTGGCGAAGGACACCGGCCCGGCCGGCAGGCTGAACAGCTCGCTGGACAGGTTCGCGGTGAACAGGCTCAGCTCGTTCTGGCTGCGGTCGCGCACCACCGGCTGGATCCACTGCAGCATGTCCGGGGTGATGCTGCCGGCATCGCCGAACAGGTTCAGCGGCACGCAGCCGGGCGTGGCCGCGCAGAGGGCCGGATCGCCCAGCGCCATGTTGACGTTGTAGATGTTGTAGCTGCCGTGGTTGGTCTGCTCGGCCTTGTTCCTGCTGTACATGCCGTTGATGTCCCAGAACCAGCTGCGGTCGGCGGCCTGGAAATCGCCGACCAGCCCGGTGGCGACGTAGGTCGTGTTGACCTCCTGTTCGAACACGCGTGCACCACCTTCGATCGGCCGGCGACCGATGAACTGCATGTTCTCCGCTGACACCAGATCGAAGCCGAACGGGTTGTACGGATTGAGCGCGGAGATGGTGATGTTGTCGGCGAGCGGATTGCCGGTGCCTGCATTGGGGCCGAAGGCCAGCGGCTCAGGTGCAGCCTGGTTGGTCGATTCGCGGCGGTTGCCCAGCGCCTTGACGTACCACTGCACGTTGTCGGTGAGGTCGAAACGGAACTGGCCGAACACGCCCTTGCGCTCCGACGGCGTCAGCAGCAGGTTGTAGTTGGCGAAATTGAAGCGATCAGCCGTGCTGAAGCAGTGGTAATCGTCGCTGCGCTCGCAGCCGGCACTGCCATCGTAACGTGGCGTGCTGGCGCCACTGTTGGGCACCAGGTCCTGCACCGCGCCGGTGGTGGGATCGACGAACTGGAAACGTCCCTGCGGGATGCTGCCGCTGCCGAATGCCACGCCGGTTCCCGGTATCGGAAAGCGCGACTGCTCGCGGGTGCGCGCATACACCGGGTCCTGCTTCGTCCAGCTTGCGCCCAGGAACAGGCTGAAGCGATCGCCGCTGGTGCCCCATGCCAGGTCGACGCCCTTCTGCGTGCCATCGCCCTTGCCGTACTCGCCATAGTTCATCGTCACCTGCGCGCCGTCGAAATCGCGTCGGGTGATGATGTTCACCACGCCGGCGATGGCGTCGGATCCGTACAGCGACGATGCGCCATCCTCCAGCACTTCGATGCGTTCGACGATGGCCAGCGGAATGGTGTTGAGATCGGTCGCTGCACCCACGCCGGAAGCGGAAGACTCGTTCACCCAGCGGATGCCATCAACCAGTACCAGCACGCGCTTGGCACCCAGGTGACGCAGATCCACCTGCGCCGAGCCGGCACCGACGCCGCTGCCGTCCGGCGGGAAACCGAAATTACCCGACGAATTGAACTTCGCGTTGAGGGCCGAACCGGAGCCGGTCAGCTGCTGCAGCACTTCGCCGATGGAGGTCAGGCCGGTGCGCTCGATCTCGGTGCGGGTCAGCGTCTGCACCGGCACCTGGCCTTCCACTTCGGCTCGCTTGATGCGGGTACCCGTGACCTCGACACGATCCAGGTCCGTGGCCACGCCGGGGGTGTTCTGGGCCTGTGCAGCAGCGACCGTGCAAAGACCCAGGCACAGGGATACAGCAGCCGCCAGGGGGCGACGATGCACTCTATTCATTCGCTTTCTCTCTCCAGATTAGCGGACCAATCCACCGACCCCGCGGGCCGATGTCTTAGTTGTAAACAAGCTGTAAAACTGCCGTCGTGATCTGTGCCTCGCTTTCACTTTCCTTGCACAAAGTCGACTGCGCATATCGCGCCATGATCGCTGTGAAAAAGCCAATTCAGCCGCCGCCCGCTATGCTCTGCACATGACTCGATCCCTCCGCTCCGCTCTGCCCCTGATCGCCCTTACTGCGCTGTACAGCGTGGCACCCGCGATCCATGCACAGTCCAGCGATGCCCAGCGCGCGCAGCTGAAGACCGCCATCGCCGATGCCGAACGCGGCCAGTTCAACGCCGCGCAGGCCGCCTCGCTGAGCCGCAATCCGGCCTATGCATGGCTGGAATACGCCAACCTGCGCCGCAACGTGGAAACCATCAGCAACGAACAGGCGCAGGACTTCCTCAGGCGCTACAACGGCCAGGCCGTGGCCAGCACGTTCCGCAGCGTGTGGCTGCCGGCAGTGGCACGGCGCCAGGACTGGACCACCCTGCTGGCCAACTGGACGCCGACCGACAACGTCGGCCTGCGCTGCGCGCAGCTCACCGCACGCCAGGCCACCGGCAAGGCAGACGCGCAGTGGACCAGCGAAGCGCAGGATCTGTGGCGGAAGAGCGGCAGCTCACTGCCCGATGGCTGTGATGCGGTGTTCGCGGTCCTGCAGGCGCAGGGCGGGCTCACCGATGCGTTGCGCTGGGAACGCATCGACGCCGCGGCCGACGCCCAGCAGCCGGCGGTGATGCGCAGCGCAGCGCGCGGGCTGCCCGCGGCCGACCTGGCACTGGCCAACGATTACGCCGCCTTCGTCGACAAGCCGAATGCCAGGGCACTGGACTGGCCGCGCAATGACCGCAGCCGCCGCATCGCCAGCGACGGCCTGCAGAAGCTCGCCAAGGCCGATCCGGATGCCACCGAACGGCAGCTGCCGCAGTATGCGCAGGCGCTTGGCCTGAGTGCCGACCAGCAGGCCCAGGTGCGCTACCAGATCGCCCTGTGGACGGTGGCGTCGTACCTGCCCGATTCCGCGCGCCGGCTCAATGCCGTGCCGGATTCTGCCTACGACGAGCGTCTGCACGAATGGCGGGTGCGCGAAGCGATGTCGCGCGGCGACTGGGCCGCTGCGCTCGCCGCTATCCGCAGGATGGAAGCGAAGCAGCGCGCGGACTCGCGCTGGACGTATTTCGAAGGGCGCATGCTGGAGAAGACCGGGCAGGCCGCGCAGGCCAAGGCGGTGTTCGCGCGCGCCGCCGGTTCGCCGACCTTCCACGGTTTCCTGGCCGCGGACAAGCTGCAGCAGCCCTATCTGCTGTGTCCGTGGAAGCCGGGCGACAGCGCCACCGTACGCGCCGCCGTGGCCCGCGATCCGGCCCTGGTACGGGCCATGGAGCTGTACCGGGTGGACCGTGCCAGCTGGGCCACCGCCGAGTGGAACAGCGCGCTCGCCAACTTCGACGATACCCAGCGCCGCCTGGCGGTGGAAATCGCCCAGGAAAACGGCTGGTTCGATCGGGCGGTGTTCTCGCTCGGCAAACAGCCGGACGAACAACGCCTGTATCACCTGCGTTTCCCCCTGCACCATGACGCAACCATCCGCCGCGAAGCCGCGCGCAATGCGCTTGACCCAGCCTGGGTAGCGGCGGAGATCCGTGCTGAAAGCATCTTCAGCCCCAACGCGCGTTCGCCGGCCAACGCGATGGGCCTGATGCAGGTGCTGCCCGCCACCGGCGCATCGGTGGCGAAGAACATCGGGCTGAGTACTTACTCTGGCGCCGGCAGCCTGTACGACCCGGACACCAACATCGCCATCGGCACCGCGTACCTGCGGCAGCTGATGAACAAGTACGACGGCCTGCCCTACGTCACCATCGCCGCGTACAACGCCGGGCCGACGCCTACCGCACGCTGGCAGACGCAGCGCCCCGGCTTCGACCCGGACCTTTGGATCGAAACCATCAGTTACAAGGAAACGCGCGAGTATGTCGCCCGGGTTCTGGCATTCAGCGTGATCTACGACTGGCGCCTCAATGGCGATGCGTTGCCGCTGAGCGATCGCCTGATGGGCCGGTTGGTGGACACCCGCAAGAAGTTCACATGCGCCGAGGCTGCGCGTTAGGCGTTGGGCCTTGCCTGTAACGACCAACGGTCGTCACCCATCACATGGCTCATCCCCCGGTGGGTGACGACCGTTGGTCATTACAGGCCCATGCGCGCGGTGGGTGACGACCGTTGGTCGTTACATGGCTCACGCGCGTGGTGGGGTGACGACCGTTGGTCGTTACATGGCCCATGCACGCGGTGGGTGACGACCGTTGGTCGTCACAGGCCGGCGCGCCGTATCATGCCTCCATGAAGATCTATCTCGTCGGCGGAGCCGTGCGTGACCGCCTGCTGCAGCGCCCTCCCGGCGACCGCGACTGGGTGGTGGTCGGCGCCACGCCGGAACAGATGCACGCACAGGGCTATCGCGCTGTCGGCCGCGATTTCCCGGTATTCCTGCATCCGGACAGCGGCGAGGAATATGCGCTGGCACGCACCGAACGCAAATCCGGCCGCGGCTACCGGGGTTTCGTGGTCGATGCCGATCCTGGCGTGACGCTGGAAGAAGACCTGCAGCGCCGCGATTTCACCATCAACGCCATCGCCTGCGACGAAGCCAGCGGACAGCTTGTCGATCCTTATGGCGGCGCCCGCGATATCCAGCAACGTGTGCTGCGCCATGTCGGCCCGGCGTTCGTGGAAGATCCGCTGCGCGTGCTGCGCGCCGCCCGCTTCATGGCCCGCTTCGCGCCGCTGGGATTTACCGTGGCCGAAGAAACCATGACCCTGATGCGGCAGGTTGCCACCAGCGGTGAACTGGATGCGCTGGTTCCAGAACGGGTATGGCAGGAGCTGCGTCGTGCGCTGGCGTGCGAGCGTCCATCGGCGTTCCTGCGCACGCTGCACGACGCGCATGCCCTCGGCCCGATCCTGCCCGAACTTGAAGCGCTGTATGGCGTGCCACAGCGCGCGGAGTTCCATCCGGAAATCGACACCGGCGTGCACCAGGAAATGGTCAGCGACATGGCCGCGCGGCTGGCCCCGGGCGATGACCTGGTCGGATTCGCCGCACTCACCCATGACCTCGGCAAGGGCCTCACGCCGCAGGCGGAATGGCCGCGCCACATCATGCATGAGCAGCGTGGCATCGCTCCGCTCAAGGCGCTCTGTGCGCGCCTGAAGGTACCGGCCGAACACCAGCAGCTGGCCGAGGCGGTCTGCCGCGAACACCTCAACGTGCACCGCATCGATGAACTGCGCGATGCCACCGTACTGGAGCTGCTGGGACGCTGTGACGCGCTGCGGCGCCCGGAGCGGATCGCACGGATCGCACTGTGCTGCGAAGCGGACAAGCGAGGGCGGCTTGGTTTCGAAGACAGCGGCTACCCGCAGGGCATGACGCTCAGGCGCCTGCACCAGGCCGCGCTGTCGGTGCAGGCCCGCGACCTGGATACCACCCATCTGCAAGGACCGGCCATCGGCCAGGCCCTGGCGAAAGCACGCATCGTCGCCATCGCCGCCGCCCGCGCCACGTAGCGCGGGGCTCTGCCCGGCGGGAACGCCGCGGTCCTCCCCAGCCGGGCAGAGCCCGGCTCTACATGCGGATCAACGGACCTCGCCGCGGGTGAACGCATCCGCACGCTGCTTCAACTGCACCACCGCATCGGGAATCATCTCCATGCCGATATCGAAGCCGGGGTTGAGCACGATGCCCACGCCATCGGACATCGCTCCCAGCAGCCAGCGCACATCGACCTGCAGCGCATTCTCGAACTGCGGCAGCTGCTCGCTCCACGGCGCAGCACGCTCCACCGCCGAAAATACCGCGAACATCGGTTCGTTGGCTTCGCTGGTCAGCACCAGCGGATTGATGGTTTCATCCCAGTCCGAATCCGCGCCCACCGGCTTGTCGAGCAGCACGAACACCTGGTCGGCCAGGAAGCTGTCCAGAAAGCCCGGCGCGTCCAGCGTGCCGTCCTGGGCCTGTACAAGACGCACTTCCAGGTCGTTCAGCGGTTCAAAAGAGGTATCGGCTTCCACGGCAGCTCCTGCTTGCGTGCGCACACGCGTGATCGTTGCCGTGACTTTACCAGCCCGCAACGTCATCAGCTTGTGGACCCCCGCATCAATCCTCCACCGCCCGGTGAAACCAGTCCGCCCCCGGCCGGTGGCCCATGCCGATCTATATGCGGAAATGAATGCCGCGCGCATCCAGCCACCACATCAGCAGCCACCAGAACAGCACGAACACGCACGCACAGGCCAGCGATGCCAGCATCGGCTCGTGCAGCACGTGCTGCGCCGCCTGGAAGAAGCCCGCCCAGCAGTCCGAAGCGATCAGCAGCAATGCCATCAGCGAGGAACCCAGGTATGCGGTGATGGCATTCACCCCGAAGCGCCGTCCCAACGCCGGCAACCCGGCACGGTCCACCAGCAGGTGGGCAGCCAGCAGCGCCAGCGTTGCCAGCCCGCCGCTCCAGCAGGCATAGCTGGGCGTCCACAGGTTCTTGTTGAGCGGCAACCAGGGGGCCGATGCCACACCGAGCAGCAGCATGCCGGCGCCCAGCGCCGCCAGCGCCCGCAACCGCCGCTGCCGCAGCAGGCCACCGGCCAGCAGCCCCAGCACGGTCGTCGCCAAAGCACCTGCCGTGCTGGCAAGCCCTTCCGGATCATGACCGAGCCCGGTCGCCGGCTGGTACTGGTAGATCCAGGGGGCGAACAAGGTGGTGTCCAGGCGGCTGACCGGATTGCTCCACGGCTGCAGTGTGTCGGCCGCCAGCAACAGGGTGGCGTAGCCTGCCAGCAGCACCGCCAGCACCAGCCACTGCCCACGCGCCTGCGTGTATATGGCCAGCACTCCCACCGCTGCCGCGCACAAGGCTATCCGCTGCAGCACGCCCCACAGACGGAAATGCGCCAGGTCCAGCAACCACCAGGCCAGCAGGTGCAGCAGCAGGCCTGCAGCCAGTATCCGCAGCGCGCGCTTTGCCACCCCACGCACCAGCACCGGACGCGCCGCGCTGTCGGCCGCCCGCGGCGCGATGCTGAAGGCCATCGACACGCCCACCAGGAACAGGAAGAACGGAAACACCAGGTCGGTGGCGGTGCAGCCATGCCACGCCGCGTGCAGCAACGGCGGAAATACGTGTCCCCAATCGCCGGGATTGTTGACCAGCAGCATGGCCGCAACGGTTATCCCGCGCAACGCGTCGATCGAAGCAAGACGACCGCTGCCCGTCGGGCTCATGCTGTCTCGTACTGGCCGGCAATCCAGGTGCCACGCACCTGCAACGTCTCGTCCAGCAGCACCAGATCGGCCTGGAAGCCCTCGGCGATATGGCCCAGGCGATCGTCCACGTTGAGGAAGCGCGCCGGGTAGGTCGATGCCATGCGTGCGGCTTCGGACAAGGGCTGGCCGAGCAGCCGCACGGTATTGCGCACCGCGGTGGTCATGTCCAGCGCCGAACCGGCCAGCGAACCGGCAGCGTTGCGCACCACACCGTCCACCGCCGTGATCGTCTCCCCGTACAGTTCGTAGCTGGGATCGTCCGCACCCACCGGCGGCATGGCGTCGGTCACCAGCAGCACGCGGCCTACGGGCTTGGCGGCCAACGCCACGCGCAGGCTGCCAGGATGCACGTGCACGCCATCGACGATCACCCCTACCCAGCTCTCGCGGTCTTCCAGCGCCGCGCCCACCGCGCCGGGCTCGCGCCCCTGCAGCGGCGACATCGCGTTGTACAGGTGCGTGAAGCCACGGATGCCGGCGTCCAGCCCCGCACGCGCCTGCTCATACGTGGCAGCGGTATGCCCGGCGGCGACGATCACCCCGCGTTCGACCAGCGCGCGGATGGTATCCAGTGGCACCCGTTCCGGCGCCAGCGTCAGCAACGTGGCGCCATTGTCCAGCGACGCCGCCAGTGCGATCTCCTCCGCATCCGGCACGCGGAACTTGCTGGCATCGTGGGTGCCCTTGCGCGACGGGGCGATGTACGGCCCTTCCAGATGGATGCCGATGATGCCCGGCACCTTCATGGCGATCGCCTCCCGTGTCGCCGCGATGGCGCGGCGCATCACCTGCACATCGTCGCTGATCAGCGTCGGCAGCAGCGCGGTGGTACCGAAACGGCGATGCGCGGACGCAATGACGCGCAGCGTCTCCACGTCCGGCGTGTTGTTGAACAGCGCGCCGCCGCCGCCGTTGACCTGCACATCAATGAAGCCCGGCAGCAGCCAACCACCGCCAAGATCCCGCTGTTCACCGGCATGCCCCAGTGCCGGCGCGGCATCGGGCAGCACGGCGCTGATGCGGCCGTCCTCGATCACCAAGGCCAGATCATCGCGGAACTCATCACCGGCGAGGATGCGGGCGTTGCGCAGTACCTGCTTCATGACAGCATCTCCATCAAACGGTTTCCGTCACCTTGTTCAGGTGTGGCGGCAGGTCGGGATTGTGGCCGCGACGCAGGGCCAGCGCGTTGATCGCGCGGTAGAAGCTCTGCACGGTCAGCAGCGGCGCGCACAGCGGATGCGGCGCATCCGCCACCGGCAGCCCACCACCGGCACCGGCCAGCCAGACCTGCGCCCCGCGTGCAGCGAACTCGTCGGCGACCGCCCGCGTGCCTGCACCGGTTTCGTCCGGCTGTGCGAACGCCAGCACCGGGAAGCCCGGTCCCACCAGCGCCATCGGGCCATGCTTCACTTCCGCCGAGCTATAGGCCTCGGCGTGCAGCCCGCAGGTTTCCTTGAACTTCAACGCTGCTTCCTGCGCAGCGCCCAGACCGGGCCCGCGGCCGAGCACGAACAGGTTGCCGGCATCCACCAGCCCATCGGTCACCGCCGTCCATTCGCACTGCCATGCCTGGCGCAGGGCGTCGGGCAGGCGTTGCAGTGCGGCACGCAGCGCATCGTCCTGTTTCCAGTACGCAGCCAGCTGCAGCAGCGCCGCCAGCGAGGCGAGATAGCTCTTGGTGGCGGCGACGCTGCGCTCGGCACCAGCATGCAGCGGAATCACCGTGTCGGCCAGCTGCGCCAGCGGCGAGTCTTCCACGTTCACCAGTGCCACCACGCGCGCGCCTGCGGCCTTGGCCGCCTCGGCATTGCGCAGCAGGTCCGGGCTCTTGCCGGACTGCGAAATCACGATGAACAGTGCGCCACGCAGCTGCAGCGGCACCGAATACACCGATCCCACCGATGGCGACGCCGACGCCACCACCAGGCCCAGCTGGGTTTCCAGCAGGTATTTGCCGTAGGTTGCCGCGTGATCCGAACTGCCACGCGCACAGGTCACCACGAACGGCGGTGGCGTGGCGCGCAGGCTGGCGGCCAAGTGCTCCATCGCTGCATGGTTGCGGTCGAACTGGCGTGCGATGACCTCGGCCGCTTCGGCGGCCTCGCGGAACATCAGGGTGGCGGTGGGTTCGGGCAGCGGCATGACGGTACTCAGGAAGGATCGGAAGGAAGCGGCCGCGGTGCGGAGGGCCGCATCGGCGCGGTCGAACCACGCACCACCAGCTGCGGCACGAAGCCCTGGTTGTGCAGCGGCGAAGGTGTTTCGTCGTAGGCATCGCTGCGCAGCTGCGCGATGAGCAGCCGCGCGGCATGCCGCGCGATGTCCTCGGTGGCCTGCTTGGCGGTGGTCAGTGGCGGCCAGGACTGGCGCGAGAAGGGACTGTCCTCGAAGCCGGCGATGGACAGATCGTAGGGCACGTTCATGCCCGCAGACTTGGCCGCTGCCAGCACGCCGGCGGCAATCTCGTCGTTGGAACCGAAGATGGCGGTGGGCGGCTCGCGCAGCGCCAGCAGGCGACGCGCACCGCGGAAGCCATCGTCGAAGGTGTAATCGCCCTGCACCACCAGGTGCTTGTCCAGGGTCATGCCATAGTCCTTCAGCGCCGCCTCGTAACCGGCATGGCGCTCCACCGAGGAACGGTGCGAACTGCCACCCCACAGGAAGCCGATGCGCTGGTGACCCAGCTGGATCAGGTGTTCGGTGACCTCGTACGCTGCCTCGCGGTCGTCGACGAACACGCAGGCGCCGTCGGCGGGGTCCTCGGTGGCCGCGATGATGCGTGCCAGCTTGATGCCGCGCGCGGTCAGTGCCTGTACCAGATCGCTGCGCTCGGACATCGGCGCGGTGAGTACCAGGCCGGCCAGCCGCGAACGCTGCACCCAGTCGGCCAGCTCTTCGGCCAGCATCGGCGAACTGGAATCGCAAGGGTGGATCTGCAGGCCGAAACCGGTTTCCCGGCACGCCCCCAGCACGCCGTTCTGCACACCGATGATGTGGTACGGATTCGGGTTGTCGTACACCAGCCCGATCACGAACGTGGTGCCACTGCGCAGGTTGCGCGCCGAAGGATCAGGCTCATAGTCCAGGTCGGCGATGGCGCGCAGCACGCGCGCACGGGTTGCCTGCATCACCGACGGCTCGTTGTTGATCACGCGCGAGACGGTCTTCAACGATACCTTGGCCCGTTCGGCGACATCCCGGATGGTCGCTCTGCGCATTGCCGTTTCCTGCGGTTGGTCGATTCCGTCCATGATCGCCGATCAGGCGCCGTCGCGCGGCAGCCCGGCGCGATGGCCGATGCTGGCGTAGAACAGGATGTACAGATAGCAGGGCACCATCAGCAGCAGGAACACCAGCTGGAAATCCACGTGCTGCTTGAGCACCGCGAACGCCTGCGGAATGATCGCACCACCGGCGATGCCCATCACCAGCAGCGCCGAACCGGTTTCCGTGAAGCGGCCCAGGCCGCGGATGGCCAACGGAAAGATTGCCGGCCACATCATCGCGTTGGCGAAACCGAGCAACGCCACGAAGGCCACCGACACATAGCCATGGGTGAAGAACGCGCAGATGCAGAACACCACCCCCAGCACCGCGGAAATGCTCAGGTAGCGCGACTGCGACACCACCCGGGGAATCAGCAGCAGGCCGGCGACATACCCCACCAGCATCGCCGCCAGGGTGAGCGAGGTGAACATCTTGGTCTGGTCCAGCGGCAGATCGAAGCCATGGCCATAGGTACCGATGGCATCGCCGGCCATCACTTCCACGCCGACATACACGAACAGGCACAGCACGCCCAGCCACAGATGCGGAAACTGGAAGATGCTGCTGCGCGCGCTGCCGCCCGCCGTGGCCGGCGTGGCATTGGCTTCGGCGGCGCGGATTTCCGGCAGCGGTGAAAACAGCACGCCCGCGGCCAGCACCACCAGCAGGCCGGCCATGGCCAGGTACGGCGCGTGGATCTTGGCCGCGAACTCGTTGAGCAGCGAAGCACGCGTGGCTGCATCGGCAGCCTGCACCTGGGTGTCCAGGTCGCCGATGCCGTGCAGCACCAGGGTGCCGATCACCACCGGCGCCAGCATGCCGGCCACCTTGTTGCAGATGCCCATCATGGCGATACGACGTGCCGCGGTTTCGATCGGCCCGAGAATGCTGATGTAGGGATTGATGGCGGTCTGCAGCAGCGCCAGCCCGCTGCCGATCACGAACAGACCGCTCAAGGCCCCCGGATACCAGCGTTGCGTGGCGAACTCCCCGAACAGCGCGGCGCCGCCGGCCATCACCAGCAGGCTCAGGCTCAGCCCCTTCTTCATGCCCGTGCGGCGCAGGATCCACGAAGCCGGCAGGGCCAGGAAGAAATACGAAAGATAGAAGACCATCAGCACCAGGAAAGCACCGACTTCGTCCAGTTCGAAGGCGAGCTTGACGAAGGTGATCAACGGGCCGTTGAGCCAGGTGAGGAAGCCGATCAGGAAGAACAGCACGCCGATGATGGCGATCGAGGTCGCCACGTTGGGGCGCGCGGTGGCAGCGGGGACGGCGGACATCGACAGGACTCCTGATCCGACATGACAGCGATGTCGGCGGGTGGCTGGGAACAACGTTGTCACATTTATTCGACGCCGACCGGGCGTTGTCAACAACAGACCGGACCCGCCATCGGCATGCTGCATCGCCACAACACACCTTCGCCGCGCGACGACCCCTGCCTTCCCGGCTGTGCCGCGCCAGGCCCGGCCTTGCAGAACCGTTATCACGCGGCACGCCGGGCGCACGCTGGCAGAGCCGCACATGCACGCTTTCGCGACCACCGTGGCTGTCATCGATCCGCTGCAATGCAGCAACGAAAAGTTCACAAACTCGTTGACATCGTTGTCAGCGCCGGACCAGACTCCGCCCATCCGGTGGCCATATCGGCCACCGCCTGCCTGCAGGAGCCCGCGTGACCCCGGCCAGCCATCCCGCTTCCGCTTCACCGCTGTCCCGCACGGCAACGGCCTTCCTTGCCGCCGATGTCGGCGGTACCCATGTGCGGGTGGCGCGCGTGCAGGCCAGCGGCGACGACGCGCATCCGGTGCGGCTGCTCGATTACCGCAAGTACCGCAATGCCGACCACGCCAGCCTGGGCGCGATCCTGTCCGACTTCATCGGCGAGGGCCCGCGCCCGCGCGATTGCGTGGTGGCCACCGCCGGCTATGCGCGCGAAGACGGAACGGTGATCACCGCGAACATGCCGTGGCCGCTCTCTGCGCGCCAGCTTGAAGCCGACGTCGGCCTGCAGCACGTACACATCGTCAACGATTTCGAAGCCGTCGCGCATGCGGCCGCGCAGGTGGATGCCAGCGGTGTACTGCAGCTGTGCGGTCCTGCCAGCGCGCCCGTCGGCCCTACCCTGGTGGTCGGGCCGGGCACCGGGCTCGGCGCGGCGGTCTGGATTCCCACCGCCCACGGTGCCGTGGTGCTGGCCACCGAAGCCGGCCAGGCCACGCTGGCCACCAGCACCGAACTGGAAATGGCGATCGTGCGGCACATGCTGCGCGAGCATGCGCATGTATCGGTCGAACATGCCCTGTCCGGTCCCGGACTGATGAACCTGTACACCGCGCTCTGCGCGCTGGAAGGCACCGCCCCGGCACTGGCCACGCCGGATGCGGTCACCGCTGCAGCCATGGCCGGCAGCAATACGCAGGCACGCCAGGCACTGGATGTCTTCTGCGGCCTGCTTGGCAGCACCACCGGCGACATGGCGCTGCTGTACGGCGCCCATGGCGGCGTGTACCTGGCCGGCGGCATCCTGCCGCAGATCCGCCAGTTCCTGCGCGACAGCAGTTTCGTCAGCCGTTATCTCAACAAGGGGCCGATGGCCGAAGCGCTGCAGGGCATCCCGGTGAAGGTGGTCGAACACGGCCAGCTCGGGGTGATCGGCGCAGCTACGTGGTACCTCGGGCAACACCCGCGCTGACGTTTTTTCTTCCACCACGTCCTTCACCCGGCCGTGGAGTACCTGGACCCAAGCAGCACCCGCGAAGGCAGCAATCCGGCAACACCGCTACGCCACGGTCGCGACACGAAGAACAGCCGCGACCACCACCGTAACAACCGCACGCCGACGAGGCGATCATCGAGTGATGAGGAGAGACATCATGAACACCCGCAAGACTCTGCTTTCGGTAGCCGTCGTCAGCTGCCTTGCCTTTGGCGCCAGCGCCCAGGAGGCACCGCAGGACCTGGACACCATCCAGGTGGTCGGCATCCGCGCCAGCCTGGAAAAATCGCTGGATACCAAGCGCAACAACGTCACCGTCTCCGAGGCCATCACCGCCGAGGATATCGGCAAGTTCCCGAGCACCAACGTCGCCGAGGCGTTCTCGCAGATCCCCGGCGTGACCCTGGACCGCCGCTTCGGCCAGGGCGAACGGGTCAGCATCGATGGCACCGATCCCAGCCTCAACCTGTCCTTCCTCGACGGCCATCCGGTCGCACAGGCGATCTGGCTGTACGGCGAGCAGCCCAACCGCGGCTTTGACTACACCCTGCTTTCCCCGCAGATCCTCGGCCGCGCGGAGATCATCAAATCCTCCGAAGCGCGACTGACCGAGGGCAGCCTGGGCGGCACCGTGCTGATGCATACCCGCCAGCCGCTGGACCTCAAGCAGAACGAAGTAGCCGCCTCCATCGGCTACAGCTACAGCCAGCAGGCCAGTGACGGCAAGCCGAACGCCGCCGCGCTGTACAGTTGGAAGAACGATGCGGAAACCTTCGGCATCGCCGTCTCCGCGCAGCATTACGAAGAAGCCGTGGATCGCCAGGGCAAGGAAGTTTTCGGCTACGTGGACGCCAGCACCTTCACCAACGCCACGGGCGAAGGAGCGGCCGCCGGCCTGGACGTGCCCAACTCGTTCAATGCGGCGTGGTTCCAGCAGGAACGTGAGCGCGACAGCGCCGTGGTCAACCTGCAGTTCAAGCCGACCGATGAGCTGGAATTCAACCTCAGCGGCCTGTACATCAAGGAAAATTTCGACAACTACAACCAGTCGCTGTATTCCTTCCTGACCTGGAACCCTGGCACCGTCGGCGCGGTCGACCAGCTTGGTGGCGTACGCAACGGCGTGGTCACCAGCGGACATTCCGATGCCAGCGCCACGGCCAACAGCGGCACCGTCATCTACGACAACAACGTGCGCCTGTCCGAGGTAACCACCAAGGGCCTGGACCTGCGCGGCGCGTTCCGCGGCGATGGCTGGGGCCTGAGTGGCCAGGCCGGCCAGAGCAAGTCCGAGAACAAGAACCTTTCCCAGTACTTCATCGAACCGTTCTACAACGGCGGCTTCAGCTGGGACATGGACAAGGGCATCACCTTCGATGACGCGGCAGGTGCGCGCGATCCCGCCAACTGGGGTTCGGCCGGCGGCTGGTTCGGCAACAACGGGGTGTTCTCCACCGAAAGCAAGGACACCTACGCGCAGCTGGACTTCAACGTGCAGTTCGACAGCATCTTCAACCAGCTGCAGTTCGGCGTGCGCCATGGCAAGCATGAGGAAGCCTTCCAGCTCAACGTCTACGGCGGCGTTACCCCGGGCACGCTGGCGGACGTGGGCACCATCGGCCTGACCGATATCCAGGGCTTCCATCCGGATCATGGCCAGCACGTCCAGGTGGGCCGTGACAACGTCCTGGACTGGGTGCGCAACAGCCCCATCGACTATGCCAACCCGGATCCGGCCAGCTACCTCAACAACAGCTGGGCGCTCACCCAGACCAACAACGCGGCCTACGCCCAGTTGAACTTCTCCGAAGGCTCCCTGCGCGGCAACCTCGGCGTGCGTTACGTGGATTCGAAGACCGAAGGCAGCGGCTTCGTCTACGGTGGCACGCCCACCCTGACCGACCTGGACAGCAAATGGCAGACCCGCACGAAGAAGGAAGATTTCGTGCTGCCGTCGCTGAACCTGGCATGGGACCCGGGCAACGACTGGGTGTTCCGCTTCGCCGCGGCCAAGGTCATCGCCTGGGCACCCTACAACCAGATGGTGAACAACACCTTCCTCAACGACACCACGCTGAACGGCTCCGGCGGCAACGCTGACCTGTCACCGTACGAATCCTGGAATTTCAACGCTTCCGCGGAGTACTACTATGCTCCGCAGGCGGTCGTGGCCTGGTCGGTGTTCTACAAGAAGATCGACAACTACATCGATACCTCGGCCACCATCGAGCGTCAGTACAACTCCATCCGCGATACATCCCCGGCAACCTGGGAAAACCTGGTCGGCACCAACGGATGCACCGCCGATGGCTACTGTGACTACAGCATTCAGCGTCCGCGCAATGCTGGCAGCGGCCATGTGAAAGGCTTCAACATCAGCTTCCAGCAGCCCTTCGGCGAAAGTGGCTTCGGCCTGACGAGCAACTACACCTATGCCAACGGTGAGAACAACACCGGCGATCCGTTGCCGTACCAGTCGCGCAACGCCGTAGCTTTCAGCCCGTACTATGAAAAGGGCGCGCTGAACGCACGGCTGACCTGGAACTGGCGCGACAGCTACCTGGCCGGTGGCTACGTCGCTGGTGCTGCTCCAGCCAGTGTCGACGACTACGCCGAACTGGGCGCCAGCATCGGCTATACCTTCAACGACAACTGGTCGCTCAACATCGACGCGCAGAACCTGCTGGACGAGACCTATCTCCAGTACCTGGGTGACAAGGACCACTTGGCTGGCAAGTACAAGAGTGGCCGCCGTTACATGGCCACCCTGCACTTCAAGTTCTAACCTGTCTCTCGTATCGCCCATCACGACGGGCCCGGAATTCCGGGCCCGTCGCATGATGGGATTCCTCCCGGACAGCAGCCGGTCGCTGTCAGCAAACTCATACAGGAGTCACCTGATGCGCATTTCCTCGCTGGCCCCGTTGCCGCTGCTGTTCTGCATGGTGCTGGCGCCCCTGGCACGAGGCGCTGATTCATCCACCATCGACACCGCCCCCGGCCCCGAACTGCGTGCAGGCAGCCTGATGCTCGTGCCTGCGCCGGCCAGGATGCAGCGTGGCAACGGCGTCGGCATCACCGTGAAT
>JAFAFF010000005.1 GCA_023423605.1 Pseudomonadota bacterium | reverse complement strand
TTGGCCTGGCTGGCTTCAAACAGTTCGGCAAAAGATTCGGTCATTAGATTTACTCTGTTGAACACATGGGTCGGCGGTTTCCATCACGGAAGCCCTGCCGCCCGCCTGTTGGTCGACCCCGGGAAAGCAGGCCGTGTGTGAAGTGGTTAAACCGCCACGCATCATTGCGCGACGGAGCGTCTGACTACTCTTCGTGTTTCGGTACTGCGTGCTTCGCGACCATCGCCGGTGCGGCTGGCGATGCTCCCCGGGCGGGATCAGGCGGCTGGAAACGGCAGCAGATCCATCACCCGTGCCACGACATCGTCGATGCCGATGCCGGTGGTGTCGATGAGAACGGCATCGTCTGCCGGCCTCAGGGGCGCCACGGTGCGCTGTGCATCACGGGCGTCGCGGGCCATGATCTCGCGCAGGAGGTCATCAAAGCTAACAGAAACCCCCTTGTCATTCAACTGCTTATGCCGGCGCTCGGCACGCTCCTCGGCGCTGGCGGTCAGGAACACCTTGTAGGGCGCGTCCGGGAAGATCACGGTGCCCATGTCGCGGCCGTCGGCCACCAGCCCCGGGGCGACCCTGAACGCGCGCTGGCGCTCCTTCAGCGCGCTGCGCACCTCGGCAATGGCGGCAATGGCCGAGGCCAGCGCGCCGGTGGTTTCCAGGCGCAGCTCGTCGGTGGCGTCGGTGCCGTTGACCAGCACCCGCAGAGCCTGGCCCTGCTCGACGAACTGTACCCGGGTGTCGAAGGTGCAGCGCACCAGCGCCGAAGCGTCGGAGGTGTCGATGTCGGCCCAGCTCGCGGCCACGCCCACCGCCCGGTACAGGGCCCCGGAATCCAGGTAATGCCAGCCCAGCCGGCGCGCCACGATGCGGCTGATGGTACCCTTGCCGGCCCCGGACGGGCCGTCGATGGTCAGGACGGGAGCGAGTGCGGACATGCGGTTTCCAGCGACTGTGAAGGCCCCATTCTAGCCCTTCGCTGACCACCCGCTGCGACCCACCGGTGCAACCACTTGAAACCATGGAGAAAAGCCCGGTAGAATGGCGGGCTTGAACGAGCGTCAACGCCGATTGTCTTTCGCATATCGCGGCCACGCTCCACTTGAACACTTACTTTTACACTTAACGTGTCCGCCGAGGTATGCCATGAAAGTTCTCTCCTCCCTGAAGTCGGCGAAGGCCCGTCACCGTGACTGCAAGGTCGTGCGTCGTCGTGGCAAGATCTTCGTCATCTGCAAGTCGAACCCGCGTTTCAAGGCGCGCCAGCGCTGAGTCGGGCGGCCCTGGTGGCCACCGACAGGTCCTTCGCGGGGCCGGTTTGATGCCGAAAGCCGCCTCCGGGCGGCTTTCTGCTTTCTTCCTCCGGCCCCATCCATGCTGTAATCGCCGTTCTTGACCACTGGGGAGTCGTTCGAGATGAAGCGTTGCCTGCCGTCCCTGGCCATCCTGGCCACCCTTGCCTTCGCCGCACCGGCGCTGGCCGATACCCTGCTGATCGACCGCGCTGTCGAAAAGCCCGCGCTGGCGCTGCCCGTCCGCGGCCAGACCATGCAGCAGGTACAGGCGCAGTTCGGTGCGCCCGGCGAACAACTGGACCCGCGTGGCGGGCAGAAGCGCCAGTGGCCGACCATCAACCGCTGGGTCTATCCGCAGTTCACCGTCTACTTTGAAAAGCAGAAGGTGATCGACGTGGTGGCCAACAAGGCGAGCCCGAACGAGATTGGCCCGAAGCCGCCGATCCGCTGATTTCCATAGCGTCGAGCACTGCTCGACCGAGCCGTTGCAAGCGAGACCATGAACCAGAATTTCCGTTTTCCTGCCGAGTGGGAAGCCCAGAGCGGCGTCCTGATTGCCTGGCCGACCGCCGATACCGACTGGGCCGATCGCCTTGGGCAGGTGGAAGAGACCTACATCGCCCTGGTGGCGGCCATCACCCGGTTCGAGCCGGTGCTGGTCTGCGTGGCCGATGACGATGTGGAGACCTACGCCGAGATGCGGCTGCGCTCCAACCGCATCGACATGGACCGCGTGCGTTTCGTCACCGCGCGCTACGACGACACCTGGCTGCGCGATTCCGGTCCGATCACCCTGCGGCGCGAAGATGGCGGTTTCCAGCTGCTGGATTTCCGCTTCACCGGTTGGGGCGGCAAGTTCGATGCCACCCTGGACGACCAGCTGGTCGGGGTGCTGGACCAGGCGGGTGTGTTCAATGATGCGCCGGTGCGCAGCATTCCGTTCGCGCTGGAAGGCGGCGGCATTGAAACCGACGGCGAAGGCACGCTGCTGACCACGTGGAAGTGCCTGCACGAGCGCCATCCGGACCGCGACCGCGCCAGCCTGTCCGCCGACCTGGCGCAGTGGTTGCGGCAGGATCGCGTGCTGTGGCTGGACCATGGGTATCTGGAAGGCGACGACACCGACGCGCACATCGACACGCTGGCACGTTTCGCTTCGGCTGACAGCATTGTCTACCAGGCCTGCGATGACGCGGCGGATTCGCATTTCAGCGAGCTGCAGGCGATGGGCGCTGAACTGGCGGCGCTGCGCACGGCCGACGGTGCGCCGTACCGCCTGTTCCCGTTGCCGTGGGCGCAGCCGGTACTGGACGAGGGCCGCCGGCTGGCGGCGTCGTATGCGAACTTCCTGATCATCAACGGTGCGGTGCTGATGCCGGCCTATGGGGATCCGGCCGATGATGCGGCCCGCGATGTGCTGGCAGAGGCGTTCCCGGGGCGTGAGATCGTGCAGGTGCCGTGTCGTCCGTTGATCTGGCAGAACGGCAGCCTGCATTGCATCACGATGCAGTTGCCGGCGGGGTTGCTGGCGAACGGCTGAGCCCCTCGTGGTGGCGGCCTGCAGTTGTTCGACGCTCTGGCCGGGCGGTGGGGCTGGTCGGGGGACGGCAGAAGCCGCATCCTGCGGGCCTCGTTTCGTGCCATCC
>JAFAFF010000369.1 GCA_023423605.1 Pseudomonadota bacterium | reverse complement strand
ACAGCTGCGCTGGCGCAAGGGCCGGCTGCTGGTGGACGACCTGCAGGCGGAAAACGCGCGGCTGTCGCTGCGTGGACGATTGGATCTGGCGCACGCCGGCCGGCGCGGCGACCTCTACCTGCGCTGGGGAATTCTCGGCGCCGGCATCGAACTGGACGGCGAGCAGCGGCAGTGGCACCTGGCTGGTGCCCGTGAATGGTATGAACAGCAGCCGAGGCTGCTGCCGGCGGCGAAGTAACCCACCGGCAACAATGGCCTGCGGGAGGGTACCGGCCGGCAGCCGGCACCCTGTCCGTGGTCAGAAGCGCGCGCTGAAGCCCAGCGTGAACGACCGGCCATAGCGGTAATAGCCCTGCGACAGCAATGGATTTCCGTTGATGCTGTAGGTCTGCTCGTCATCCAGCAGGTTCTGGCCCTGCAGGCTGACGCTGAACATGTCGTTGATCTCGTAGGAGATGCTGGCGGTGAGCCAGGTGATCTTGTCGGCCTGTTCGTTGTAGCCGGTGCCCAGCACGTTGGTGGCGGTGACGAAGCCATCGCTGTGGTCGGCGGTGGCGCTGACCGACCACGGCCCCTTTTCATACATCAGGCCCAGCGAATACACCGATGGCGCGATCCCTTCCAGCGGACGCTCCTCGCCATCCACGAAACTCTTGGACCAGTTTCGCGTGTACTGCGCACGGAAGCCGAGCCCGTTCTCCCAGAAATGCTGCAGGCCGGCTTCCACGCCATGCACCTTGGCGTAATCACCGTTGATCGGCCGCATGACATTGAACAGGTAGCCCGGCACGCCGATGTCCTGGCCCGGCTCCCAGCTGGTGGTGATCTGGTTTTCGATACGCTTGTAGAACACCGCCACGTTGGCGATGGACTGCTCGGCGAAATACCATTCCAGCGACGCATCGCCCTGCTTGGCCGTATAGGGCTTGAGGTCGACGTTGCCGCCATAGATCTGCGTGAACTCACCCCACGAAACGCTGGCGGTGGTGTTGGTGGGAGCCAGCTTGTCCACCGGCGGACGGGCCATGGTCTTGGCCGCGCCCAGGCGCAGCATCAGGTCGTCGGTGAAGCGCCAGGTGAAGTTGCCCGATGGCAGCACATAGCGGTAGCTGCCATCCTGCACGATCGGTGTCGGATCGGCATAGGTGGCCGTGTAGTTGAACGCGCCCAGTTCGGTGATGTCGGTGATCTTCGCATCCCACGCCTCGGCCCGGGTGGTGGTGCTGACCACGCGCACGCCGACATCGGCATTCCAGCGCTCGCCGGAAAGGTCTGCCTGCACATAGAAGGCGTTGGTCTTTTCCGATACGCGGTAACTTTCCAGCGGGTTCCACTGCGGCGCGGCCATCGCGTAGTCGTAGACCGTGCCATCGGCGCGCGGATTGCCGTTGTAGGCTTCCAGGCTGGCCAGGTAGCCCGGCACGTCGAAGCCGAGGAAGCTGCGCGGGAAGCTCGATCCCACCTTGTCCATGAAGTGCGGCAGCGACAGCGTCCGGTCAAGCACGCCGCCGCCAAGGTCGCCCACGTTGATGGCGTTGTCCATCGAGTAGTAATCGGCACCGCCGTTGAGGGTGTTGTTGATCAGGTCGCGGCGCTTGTTGCGCTCGGTGCGGGTGATGCCGAAATTCAGGTTGTCCACGCCCCATTCGCCGATGTACAGCTTGCCACCGAGGGTGCCGCCGGTGATCTCGTCCTTGATGTTGTCGCCGCGCAGTTCCATGTAATGGGTGTTGAAATCGCGGTCGCTGAACTCCCCGTTGGCCAGCCCGGCGGCCAGGTCGCGGCCGTCGTCGAACGTGGTGGTCACATTGGGCACCGCGCCGCGGCCGAGCTCGATGCGGGTGACGTTGGGCTGGTTCATGCGCAGCACCACGTAGGTATCCTGGCCACCGGAGGAGCGCTCGGAAGTGGAGCGGTACAGGTCGCCGGTCATGGTCAGGCTGTCATTGACCCTCCACTGGCCGTTGATGCCGAACAGGTCGGTGTCGACGACACGATGCTCGGTCTGGTTGAGCAGTTCCGGATTCATCCGCTGCTCCGGATCCGGATTGTCCATGGTGAAGCCGGTGACGATGCCGTTCTGCACCTGGATATCCGACCAGCGGTCCGGGGCGAACAACGGATAGAACGACTGCTGGTAGGACACCTGCGGCGAATCCAGCCGGGTCTGCAGCCCATCGACCACGATGCGCACGTCATCGTTGGGACGCCATTCGAACTTGCCGGAAAAGGCGCGGCGCTTCTTTTCCTCCATGATGGAACCGACACGGAACTGGCCGGGCGCGATCAGGCCATATTCGTCCGGGTCCAGTTCACCGTTGCCGTTGAGGTCGATGTTGCCACCCCAGGCATTGCCGCCCCAGTTCGGGTCGCTGGGATCCGGGTTGCGCGTCCAGCCGCCATCGTTGCCGGCGATGTCGGTGCGGTCGCGGCGTTCGGCGTAGACCGCGCCGAGCAGCAGGCCCATGGTGTCGTCGGCGAAGGTATTGCTCCAGGTCGCGGAGAACTTGCGCCCATTGAGTTCGGACATCTGGTTGCGGTCGCCCTCGGCGCGCACGATGGCATGCTGGCCCTTCTGGTCGAACGGGCTGGCCGAACGCAGGTTGATCAGGCCACCGATGGCGCCTTCGGTAAGCACCGATTGTGCGCCCTTGACCACGTCGGCGCCGCTGATGACATCCGAAGGCAGCACATCGTAGGCGAAATCGCGTCCCGCACCGTCGGTAGCCAGGATGCGGCCGTTGAAGGTGGTGAGCGTGTATTCCGGGCCCAGGCCGCGCACGCTGACCTTCTGGCCTTCACCGCCGGCGGTGCGGGTGATGGACACACCGGTGATGTGGCTGAGCGAATCGGCGACGTTGTCATCGGGGAAGCGGCCCAGCTCCAGGGCGCTGATCGAATCCTGCACCGTGGCCGCATCGCGCTTGAGCTCGGTCGCCCGTGCCAGCGCCGCGCGTACGCCGCTCACCTGCACTGTCTCCAGGTCGATCGGATTGGGGTCGTCGTCCGCCGCGGCAGCGGTTTCGCCGGCAGGCACCCCGGCGGTGGCGGGCGCGGCAGCCTGCTGTGACCACGCCACGGTGGGCATGAGCAGGGCCAGGGCGATTCCATGGTAAAGACAGTGGCGGTTGGGGCGGGCGTTCACGGGCTCTCTCCTGAGGCATGAAGCGTAGGACGACGGGCTGTGGGGGCCTGGCTGGTGAAGCAACGAAACCGAGCGTAAATGATGTTTCGTTTCGCATCAATAGCGAAATGTAACGAAGTGACGCATACTCTGGAATGTTTGAAAGGAGCTTTCCGCATGGCCGCCACCCGCGATACCAGCCACCGCCGCCTGCAGATCAGTGAACTGGTGCGCCAGCACGGCAGCGTGCAGGTGTCCGCGCTGGCCCGGCAGTTCGGCGTGAGCCTGCAGACCGTCCGCAAGGACCTGCGCTACCTGACCGAACGCGGTGTGATGGCACGCGCCTATGGCGGTGGCATCGACAGCGGCGCGATGGGCGCCCCGCCGGCGCCGGAGCCGCATTACGAGGCCAAGCGAACGGTGTTCCTGCAGGAGAAACGCCGCATCGGCGCGCGCGCCGCGGCGATGGTGCAGCCCGGACATACCATCGTCATCGATTCGGGCACCACGTCCATCC
>JAFAFF010000332.1 GCA_023423605.1 Pseudomonadota bacterium | reverse complement strand
GAGCCGGGCTCTGCCCGGCTGGGCCCGGATCGCGCAGCGGGACAGAGCCCCGCTCTACGCTTGGTGCTCGGTTGATGGATGCTGGGTGGGTGAGAGTTTGCTTGGTAGGTGACGAGTATTGGTGGGTGACGACCGTTGGTCGTCACCAGCTCTTCCATCCGAGAGCGTGACGACCAACGGTCGTCACCCACCTAACAAAAAACGGCCCTGCAATGCAGGGCCGCCAGGGTTGGGCCGGATGGGGGAGGGGACTTCCGGCCCGTGGTCGCCGGCCAACGAGGAATCGCCAGCGACCCTGGAACTCAGGCTTCGGCGAACTCCGCGTCCGGCAGGCTGGCCAGCGCCGCGGCAATCGCATCCTCGCGGTGCTTCGGCGAATACGCGATGCCTTCGGCACGCACGAACTCGACATCGTCGATGCCCAGGAAGGCGAACACCTGGCGCAGGAAGGGCTCCTGGAAATCAGCCGGTGAATCGCTGTAGATGCCGCCACGGCTGCTGGCTATGATCACCCGCTTGCCACCGGCCAGGCCCACCGCGCCGCTCTCGGTGTACTTGAAGGTCTTCCCGGCCACCGCCACGCGGTCGATCCAGGACTTCAGCGTGGAGGGAATGCTGAAGTTGTACATCGGCGCACCGATCACCACCACATCGGCATCGAGGAACTGCTGCATCACCTGCCCGGCATCAGCCACCTCGGCGGCATCTGCCTGCGCCAGCGAGCTGCCACGAAGGTGCGGAATCGGGTTGGCATCCAGATCGCGGTAGGACACCTGCAGGTCTTCCACCTGGTCGCGGAAGCGCGTGACAACCGCCGCCGAAAGCTGGCGGGAAACCGAATTGTCACCGAGCGCGCTGGCGTCTATATGAAGCAGTTTCATGGCAGTAACCTGTAATTCCGGGAAGGCGGGGCGCCTTCGACAGGGCATACGATAGGTTGTTGCCAATTTAGGATAAAGGTGGTTGAATGCCACGTATTGTTCTAGATATGGAACTGCGCCATGCACGACCTGAACGATCTGTACTACTTTGCCATGGTGGTCGAACACGGCGGTTTCGCCGCGGCCGAACGCGCGCTCGGCATCCCCAAATCGCGCCTGAGCCGGCGCATCAGCCAGCTGGAAACCGATCTTGGCGTGCGCCTGCTGCAACGGTCCACGCGCCGCTTCGCGGTGACCGATGTCGGCACCAGCGTGCACCGCCACGCGCAGACCATGCTCGCCGAAGCGCAGGCCGCGCGCGAGGTGGTGGACCGCCTAAGCGCCGAACCGCGTGGACTGGTGCGCGCGAGCGTGCCGGTATCGCTGGCGCAGATGCAGTTGCCGCGGCTGCTGCCGAAGTTTCTTGAGCAGTATCCGAAAGTGCGCCTGCAGCTGAATATCAGCAACCGCCGCGTGGACATCATCAACGAAGGCTACGACGTGGCGCTGCGCGTGCGTTCGCGGCTGGATGACGATGGCAGCCTGGTGATGCGCAGCTTCGGCCAGGTGCAGGAACTGCTGGTGGCCAGCCCGAAATACCTGGACCGCGCCGGCCGCCCGAAGGACCCGGAAGAGCTGACCAGCCATGTCACGCTGAGCATCAGCGAAGACGAAGCGCGCCAGCGCTGGGAGCTGCACGGGCCGGAAGGCGCCGTGCGCCGCGTGGACCTGCAGCCGCGGGTGGCCGGGTTCGACTTCCCGCTGCTGCAGAGCATGGTGAAGGACGGTTTCGGCATCACCATGCTGCCGGAAACCGTCTGCGCCGAAGCTGTGCGTAACGGTGAGCTGGAAGTGGTGCTGCCGGACTGGTCGTTGCCGCAGGGCATCTGCCATGCCGTATTCGCCTCGCGTCGCGGCCTGCTGCCGGCGGTGCGGGTGTTCATCGATTTCCTGGCCGAACACCTGCCGCCGCAGCTGGAAGCCTCGCGGCTGGACTGCGGTGGCGCCTGTGAGCGGGCCAAGGAGAAGATCAAGGCGAGTGCGCTGGGCGCGCTGGCGGTGGACGCGGGTTGAGGGGGTAGGGCAGCAGGTTGATGGCCTGCTGCCGTGCCATGGTGAGCGCGCGTTGATGGCGCTCACCATGGGCAAACGACCCGATGGCATGCGAGAATATGGACCCCGGCCATTCCCCGGGACGCTGCACATCGGAGAGATGGCCGAGCGGTTTAAGGCACCGGTCTTGAAAACCGGCGAAGGGTCAAACCTTCCGTGGGTTCGAATCCCACTCTCTCCGCCAGATACACAAGACGCCCCGCAAGGGGCGTTTTGCGTATCTGACGGAGAGAGCTGGGTGCCGAAGGCAGGCGGGTTCGACGGATTCGCCTGGAGCGAATCCGGACAGCCGAATGGCTGGCCCTTGGCCGCTTGCGGACAAGGGTGAGGTGCATGGATGCACCTCACAATCCCACTCTCTCCGCCATCTGTTCAAATAAGCGGTTGTTTTTAAAAGCGTTTTTTTTGGGCATGTGGGGCTGTTCCCAACATTGTTCCCTATAGGCTTGGATGGCTACTCGGCGGCTAGACCAACGCATCTGCCGCACACTTATTCGATTGGCGGCTGCTACCCCTGCAATCACGACTAGCTTTGGTACTACATTGCCGCTTCATGGATTCTTCTTGGCTGAGCCAAGTCTCTTGAACACTCTGGCTACCTGCGTCGGCGTCCATCTCGCTCCTCTGCGCGTTGGCCACTCGTGTTGATTTAGCCAGTCTGACCTGCCCCCGGTTTTCAGGTCCAACCTGACTTAAGTAGAGTTCGTCCCAAGACCGAGGACGAACATGAAGAAGCGTTTTACCGATGAACAGATCATTGGCTTCCTGAAGCAGGCGGCCGCTGGTATCCCGATCAAGGAGCTGTGCCGCAAGCATGGTTTCAGCGATGCGTCCTTTTACCTATGGAGGCGCAGGTTCGGCGGCATGGATGTTCCCGATGCCAAGCGGCTGAAAGCGCTGGAGGCGGAGAACGCCAAGCTCAAGAAGATGCTCGCCGAGGCAATGCTGGATAACGATGCCCTGAAGGTCGTCGCGCGGGGAAAATTCTGAGCCCGCAGGCACGTTGCAACGCTGTGGCGGCCGTGCGGGCCAAGACCCAGATTTCCGAACGTTGGATTTGCCGCCTGCTGGGCTTGTCGCGCAGCGTTCTGCACTACACGTCCCAGCGGCAGGACGACGGGCTGCAGCAGCGGCTCGTGGAGTTGGCGGGTGAACGTCGACGGTTCGGCTACAGACGGCTGCACATCCTGGTGGAGCGCGAGGGTTTCATGGTCAACCACAAGCGGGTTCATCGGTTGTATCGCCAGGCCGGCCTGGCCGTTCGCAAACGACGTAAGCGCGAGCGCGTGGCAGTTGAGCGCAGTCCCCTGCAAGTCCCCTCCGGGCCAAATCACACCTGGTCGATGGACTTCGTCTTCGACGCACTGGCCAACGGAAAGCCGCTCAAATGCCTGACGGTCGTGGATGACTGCACCCGGGAAGCGGTGGAGATCGCGGTGGCGCGCCGGATCAATGGGCAGGGCGTGGCCGATATCTTGGAGTCGGTGTGCCGCTTCCGCGGTTATCCAACCATGATCCGCACCGATCAGGGGCCGGAATTCACCGGTCGAGCCTTGGACCAATGGGCAGCGGCCAATGGGGTGAAGCTGCTGCTGATCCAGCCAGGCAAGCCCACCCAGAACGCCTATATCGAGAGCTTCAACGGCAAATTCCGTGACAAATGCCTCAACGAAAACTGGTTCACCTCACTGGAGCATGCCAAGACCACGATCGCTACGTGGCGGCGTGACTACAACGAAGTGCGCCCGCACAGCTCGCTTGGCAAAAGCACTCCGGCCAGGTTCGCCGCCGTGCTCCGCGAGCATGGAACGCTTGCAAATCCAAACCCGAGCAATAAGCTCTCAACCATGACCCACCCCCGATAGCAGGGCCATTAGAAAGTAGAGATTTCGACCTTTTTCGGCACCTGCAAATTCGCTTGGGACCCGTGTTCTCGGGCGAATTCCGCAGGGGTTTTCCATGCCAGTGCACTGTG
>JAFAFF010000298.1 GCA_023423605.1 Pseudomonadota bacterium | reverse complement strand
GTCCTTGATGAAGAACAGAACGTCCGGAATGGCGTCGAACAGGGCTTCGATGTCGGCGGGCTCAACACGCATGGCCACAGCATAACTGACCCGGGTTTCACCTGCGCGGGACCGCCCCTTCACGCGCGGCGCGCCACTGTCTGCAGGGCACGCCTTCCCAGGAGCCTTCCATGCCAGCCCGCAAGCCTTCGCGCAAGCCCGCCACCTCCCCGCGTTCCCGCGCCGCCGCAGACGAACGCGGCAACGGCGACGAGCTGCACCAGCGCGCCGGCGCCACGCATCCGGCGCTGACCACCAACCAGGGCCTGCAGATCGCCGACAACCAGAATTCGCTGCGCGATGGCCCGCGTGGGCCGACGTTGCTGGAAGACTTCATCCTGCGCGAGAAGATCACCCATTTCGACCATGAGCGCATCCCCGAGCGTATCGTGCATGCGCGCGGCAGTGCCGCGCACGGCTACTTCGAGCTCACGCATTCGCTGGACCGCTACACCCGCGCCAGGGTACTGACCGAGACCGGCGTGAAGACCCCGGTATTCACCCGTTTTTCCACCGTTGCCGGCGGAGCGGGGTCGGTGGATACCCCGCGCGACGTGCGCGGCTTCGCGGTGAAGTTCTATACCAGCGAAGGCAACTGGGACCTGGTTGGAAACAACATCCCGGTGTTCTTCATCCAGGACGCGATCAAATTCCCCGACCTCATCCATGCAGTGAAGATGGAGCCGGACCGCGCCTTTCCGCAGGCCGCCAGCGCCCACGATACCTTCTGGGATTTCATCTCGCTGATGCCCGAATCGATGCACATGGTCATGTGGGCCATGAGCGACCGCGCCATTCCGCGCTCGCTGCGCATGATCGAAGGATTCGGTATCCACAGTTTCCGCCTGCTCGACGATGCCGGCCGGTCCACGTTCGTGAAATTCCACTGGCGCCCGAAGCTTGGCGTGCAGTCCACGGTGTGGGACGAAGCCGTGAAACTGCAGGGTGCCGACAATGACTTCCAGCGCCGCGATCTGTTCGAAGCGATCCAGCGCGGCGATTTCCCCGAATGGGAGCTGGCCGTACAGCTGTTCAGCGAAGAGGAGGCGGAGCAGTTTCCGTTCGACCACCTGGACCCCACCAAGATCATTCCCGAATCGCTGGTGCCGCTGCAGGTGATCGGACGCATGGTGCTGGACCGCTGGCCGGACAATTTCTTCGCTGAAACCGAGCAGGTGGCGTATTGCCCCGCCAACGTGCCACCCGGCATCGATTTCAGCAACGACCCATTGCTGCAGGGACGCTTGTTCTCCTATCTGGATACGCAGCTGATCCGGCTGGGCGGTCCGAACTTCAACCAGATTCCGGTGAACGCACCGAAGTGCCCGTTCGCCAACCACCAGCGCGACGGGCACATGCAGATGCAGGTACCCAAGGGACGCGTGGCCTACGATCCCAGCTCCCTGCAGGATGACACTCCGCGCTCCACGCGCGCCGGCTTCACCAGCCATGCCTCGGCCGTCGCCGACGATGGCCGCAAGGGCCGCACGCGTGCGGAGAGCTTCGCCGACCATTACAGCCAGCCGCGCATGTTCTTCCGCAGCCTGGAAAAGCCCGAGCAGGCGCACTTGGCCAGCGCACTGGTCTTCGAGCTGTCGAAGGTGGAAACCGGGCACGTGCGTGAGCGCGTGGTCGGCCAGCTGCGCAACATCGATGAAAACCTCGCCAGGCGCGTGGCCGATGGCCTGGGCATGGATACCCTGCCTGATCCCGCGCCGGCTGCCGTGCCGGCCCAGGACATGCCCGCGGCCCCGGAAGTGCGCATCATCGGCCGCGGCCTGGAAACACTGCGGGGTCGCAGCATCGGCATCCTGTTCGACGAAGGCTCCGATGCCGACATGATCGCCGCGCTGCGCAATGCGGCGAACAAGGCCGGTGCCGACGTGAAGCTGGTTGCCCCGAAACTCGGTGGCGCCATCCTCAGCGACGGCAAGCGGCTCGCCGCCGACGGCCAGCTGGCAGGCACGCCGTCGGTGGTGTTCGATGCCGTGGCCGTGGTGCTCGCCAAGGACGCCGGCAAGACGCTGGCCAGGGAGTCGGCCGCACTGGATTTCGCCAGCAACGCCTGGGCACACCTGAAGGCCATTGCCCGTGACGAGGGCGGCGCGGTGCTGCTGAAGGCTGCAGGCGTGGGCAGCGATGCAGGTATCGTCGCGGCCGATGACACCGCCGCATTCCTGGCCGCCGCAGCCACCCGCCAATGGGCACGCGAAGCGAAGCTGCGCCTGCTGGCCTGACATTCCCGAGGAGAACCGACATGCCACGTGGCGAGAAATCCGCCTATACCGATAAACAGAAGCGCCAGGCCGAACACATCGAGGACAGCGAGCGCGAGCGCGGTGCCAGCGAAGAGACCGCCGAGCGCATCGCCTGGGCCACCGTGAACAAGCAGGACGGCGGCGGCAAACGCAGCGGCAGCGCGCGCGGCACCGCCAGGAAAGCCACGAAGAAGACCACAAGGAAGGCTGCAAAGAAGACCGCCAAGAAGGCCGCCAAGAAGGCTGCGAAGCGCCCGGCGGCCAGAAAGGCGGCCGCGAAAAAGAAGCCTGCGGCACGCAAGGGCACGGCCAGCAAGGCGACCAAGAAGACAACCAGGAAGGTCGCGAAGAAGGCTGCGAAGAAGGTTGCAAAGAAGACTGCCCGGAAGACGACGGCCCGCAGTGCCGCGACGAAGAAGACGCCAGCAAGGAAATCGACGGCGAAGAAGGCCACGGCAAAGAAGGCAACAAGGAAGGCCGCGAAGAAGACCACCGCGAAAAAGTCCGCGAAGAAGGCCACGAAGAAATCCACGGCGCGGCCTTCCAGCGCAGGCAGGACCACCCGCAGGACGACATCGCGCGGCTCATAAGCCCGGCGACGTCGTCGATCCGCCCGTCACTTCACTGCGGGCTGGCGGCAACGCCCTGCCCTCCCCCTCTCCATACGAAGGAAAACTGGATGCCGACACTCCGTACTGCCCGCATATGCATGCTCAACCTTGCCCTGGCCACCGGCCTGCCCGCACTGGCGCAGGCGCCCGCTGCCACGAACACGCAGGGCACCATGAACACCGTGGACAGCGCGGCACGTTCACCGCTGCATGCGCAGGTCCTGCTGGACCGTGCCAATTTTTCCCCGGGACAGATCGACGGCGAAGTCGGCTCCAACCAGCGGCGCGCGGTTGCCGGCTTCCAGGCCGCACGCGGGCTCACCGTCAGCGGGGAACTGGACGATGCCACCTGGAAGGCGCTGCAGGCCGATACCACCCAGCCACTGGTGTCCTACACGCTGACCGCAGAGGACGTGGCCGGCCCGTTCCAGCCCACGCCGAAGACACCCGCCGCCCAGGCAAAGCTGAAATCGCTGGGCTTCGGTTCCGTGGAAGAAGCCCTCGGCGAACGCTTCCATGCATCGCCTGCGTTGCTGCGCGCCTTGAACCCCGGCGTTGATCTGTCCAGGGCCGGATCGCGCATCCAGGTGCCGAACATCGGCAGTGGACCGCTGCCGCAGGCGGCCAGGCTGGTGATCGACAAGTCCGATTCCACGCTGCAACTGCAGGATGACCAGGGCAAGGTACTGGCGCAGGTACCGGTGTCTTCCGGCAGCAAGCACGATCCACTGCCGATCGGTAAATGGAAGGTGCTCGGCGTATCGCGCGATCCCACGTTCCACTACAACCCGAAGCTGTTCTGGGATGCCCGCAAGGGCGAAAGCAAACAGACGCTGCCGCCCGGTCCGAACAATCCGGTGGGCCGCGTCTGGATCGACATCGACAAGCCGCATTACGGCCTGCATGGAACGCCTGAGCCGGGGCACGTCGGCAAGACCGAATCGCATGGTTGCGTGCGCATGACCAACTGGGATGCGGTACGCGTGGCCGATGCGGTCGGTCCGTCCATTCCCGTGATCATGCAGGAGTAAGCGCGATGCGCCTCATGCCGTTGATCGCCACCGGACTGCTGCTGGGGCTCGGCGCAGGCTGGTGGCTTCGCTCCGAGGGCCTCGCTCCTGCGCCTGCCCCGGCAACCATGGCGGCGGACGACGGTATCGGGCCGCCACGTGCCGAACCGCTGGCGCCGGCCCTGGCATCGGGCGCCCCCCTGACGCTGGCGGCCACACCTCCGTCCACGCCGCCCGTGCAGGCGCAGGCACAGGCACCTGCGGTGATCGCGCCCAGTGGCCTGCTGCTGCCAGTACAGGGCATCACGTCATCGCAGCTGCAGGACACGTTCACTGACGCGCGCAGCGAAGGCCGCGTGCACGATGCGATCGACATCCTGGCCGCAGAAGGCACGCCGGTACTGGCGGTGGCCGACGGACAGATCGAGAAACTGTTCGACAGCGACCGTGGCGGGCTGACCATCTACCAGTTCGAGCCGGGCGGCACATACTGCTACTACTACGCACACCTGCAGCGCTACGCCGACGGCCTGGCCGAGAAGCAGCAGGTGAAGCGTGGCCAGGTGATCGGCTATGTCGGCAGCACCGGCAATGCCAGCGCCGAGGCACCGCACCTGCACTTCGAAGTCCATGTGCTGGGCCCGGAACGACAGTGGTGGAAAGGCGAATCGATCAATCCCTATCCCCTCCTTGGCGGTGGCACACGCTGAGCCGGCCCGCACCGGCGGGTCAGATGCGCAGTTCGCCGTTGTCCTCGCCATCCCACCAGGTCACGCGCGAGGCACGCACGTGCAGCAGCACCAGCCCGGGCGTATCCACGCCCTGCTCGAACCAGCGCTCCAGGTCCTTCACCCAGTGTTCGGCCAGCGTTGCGCGGTCGCGGTGCAGATGGCAGTGCCCCTGCACCGCAACGAACAGCGGGGGTTTGCCAAGCAGCCCCTTCGACCCGGTGAACGAAAGCAGTACCGCGCTGTCGCGCTGCACGTCAGACACCATGCGCGTGCTGTCCAGTGCGAAGAACCAGCTGTCGCCCTGGTAGTCGACGTCGCCGTTGTTGCTCATCGGGCGGGCGGCCAGCGCGCCGGCCTCGGTTCGTGTCTGCAACATGACGAAGTCGATGTCGGCCATCTTCCTGGCAAGGTCGTGCAATGAATATCCGGTCATCGGCATGCTCCACAGGATGGAGCCACGGTGGACCAGCGACCGTGAGCCGGCCGTGCAGGCGCAGGCGCACGTCCATCACGCCGCAAACGCAAAGGGCCCCGCTTGCGCGGGGCCCTTTGCCGATCCAGGCCGGTGTGCCTCAGGCGAAGGGATCCTGCAGCACCATGGTGTGGTCGCGGTCCGGCCCGGTGGACACGATGCTGATCGGGCAGCCGGCCAGTTCTTCCAGCGAACGCAGGTAGGCACGCGCCGCCGGCGGCAGATCGTCCCAGTTGGTGATGCCGTGGGTGTTCTCGGTCCAGCCGGGGAACTCCAGATACACGGGGGTGCACTCTTCCCAGCCCTGGCCATCCAGCGGCGCGTATTCGGTGCGCTTGCCACGGTACTCGTATGCAATGCACACCTTCAGCTTTTCCATGCCATCCAGCACGTCCAGCTTGGTGATGCACAGGCCACTGATGCCGTTGATGGCCACGGCACGCTTCAGGGCAACGATGTCCATCCAGCCACAACGACGCGGGCGGCCGGTGGATGCGCCGTATTCGGCGCCACGGTCGCGGATGCCCTGGCCGATCTCATCGTCCAGTTCAGTCGGGAACGGACCGCCGCCGACGCGGGTGGCGTAGGCCTTGGCGATACCCAGCACGTAGTCGATGGAATCGGCACCCACGCCGGCACCGGCCAGCGCGCCGCCGACGGTGGTGTTGGAGCTGGTCACGTAGGGATAGGTGCCATGGTCGATGTCCAGCAGCGCGCCCTGCGCACCTTCGAACAACACGCGCTTGCCCTGCTTGCGCAGGTCGTGGAGGATGCCGGCAACGTCGGAT
>JAFAFF010000268.1 GCA_023423605.1 Pseudomonadota bacterium | reverse complement strand
GCCGCCGCCCGCGTGCTGGCCAAGGCGCTGGACGAGGCCAATGGCCAGTTCCTGGACAACGACAAGTCGCCGTCGCGCAAGCTGGGCGGCATCGACAACCGTGGCAGCCATTTCTACCTCACCCTGTACTGGGCGCAGGCGTTGTCCGCGCAGGATGAAGATGCAGCGTTGAAGGCACGCTTCGCGCCGCTGGCCAAGGCATTGACCGACAACGAGCAGAAGATCGTGGAAGAGCTGATCGCGGTGCAGGGCAAGCCGGTCGACATCGGCGCGTACTACCGGCCGGATCTGGCCAGGGTGGCTGCGGCCATGCGGCCGAGCGCCACGTTCAACGCCGCGCTGGAACAGCTGCGCAGCTGATTTCGCGTTGCTTGGTGGCGACACCGGGAACCCGCGCTTCGGCGCGGGTTTTCTTTTTGCTTCCGTCTGCGCTTGCAGGAGGGGAGTAACGCCGCACAGCGGTGATCGTGCAGGCTGGCCCTACACAATCCACCCCACGCCAGCGTATGGTGGCAGGGACCCCTGTACGGAGCCGTGCATGTCCGAGCCCACCATCCTTCCTGAACTTGCGCCGCGCATCGTTGCCACCATCCGCGATGGTTTCCAGGATTACCACGCACGTTTCGCGGCCATCACCTCGCGTGCCCGTGGCCGGTTCGAACGGTGCGAGTGGGAGCAGGCACGCCAGGACGCGGTGGAACGCATTGCCCTGTATGACCTGTGCATCGCCAGCTGCATGGATGCGCTGCGCAGGCTGGCCGGAGCGGCGGTCTGCGAACGCGGGCTCTGGCGGCAGGTACACGCCGGCTATGCGCGCTGCATCGACGGCCTGATCGACGCAGAGCTGTACAAGACCTTCTACAACACCCTGGTACGGCGGTTGTTCGCCACGCATGGGGTGGATGCGGAGATGGAGTTCCTGGCCTTCGATGTGGAGCCTTCCGATGCCATCACCCATCCGGTGGCACGGCATGCCTACACCGTATCGGCAACGCGACCGGCCGAGGCGCTGATGCGCGTGCTGGGCAATTACCGCTTTGCCGTTCCGTATGCCCACCAGTTGCGGTGCGCCGCCGCGATAGCGGTACGGCTGCAGGATGACCTGGCCCATTGGGGCGAACATCCGGTGCGCAGTATCGAACTGCTGGATACCGTCTTCCATCGTGAACGACGCGCTTATCTGGTCGGTCGCGTGCTCGGTGAACATCGGTTTTCACCCTGCGTGATCGCCCTGGTGAACGATGAAAAAGGCCTGCGTGCCGATGCGGTGCTCACCCATCGTCGCGATCTGGCGCATCTGTTCGGCGTGTCGCGCAGCTATTTCCAGGCCGATCTGCATACCGTAGGCGATGCGGTGGTATTCCTGCGCAGCCTGTTGCCGGGCAAGCCGGTGGATGAGATCTATACCGTTCTGGGTCGCGCCAAGCAGGGCAAGACCGAACGTTACCGCACTTTCTTCAGCCACTTCCGCGAACACGCCAGCGAACGGCTGGTACACGCCGAAGGCACGCCCGGCATGGTGATGGCGGTCTTCACGCTGCCCAGCTATCCACTGGTGTTCAAGCTGATCCGCGACCGTTTCGCCTGGCCGAAGACAATGTCGCGCGGCCAGGTGGAGGAGAAATACGCACTGGTGTTCAACCTGGACCGTGTGGGCCGCCTGCTGGACGCACAACCGTATCGCCACCTGCGCTTTCCGGCCGCGCGTTTCGAGCCGGCGCTGCTGCAGGAACTGCTGGAACAATGTGCGCAGAGCGTGCGCAGGGTCGGCGATGACGTCGAGATCACGCTCTGCTACGTGCAGAGACGATTCCGCCCGCTGAACCTGTACCTGCGCGAACAGGGATCAGCGGCGGTGCGCGCGGCGGTACTGGATTACGCACAGGCCATCACCGACATGGCCCGCAACAACATCTTTCCCGGCGACATGCTGCCCAAGAATTTCGGTGTCTCGCGCCATGGCCGCGCGGTGTTCTACGACTACGACGAACTCTGCCTGGTCAGCGATTGCGTGTTCCGCCACTGGCCGGCACCGCGCAGCGAAGAAGAAGCACTGGCCGATGAGCCATGGTTCCACGTGGGGCCGCATGATGTGTTCCCGGAACGTTTCGGGCCCTTCATGGGCCTGCCTGCCGGCGAACTGGCGGCCGTGCGCGAACATTTCGGACACCTGTTCGATCCGGCGTGGTGGCGCGGACTGCAACAGCGCTTCGCACGTGGTGATTATCCCGATACGCCGCCCTATGCGAGCGGGCATCGCCTGGCATGATCCATGCGCCGGTACGATGATAGGCTTGCAGTCCGTCCACAAGGAGCAGGTGCGATGCGGTCTTATGTTCTATCTGCAGTGATGCTGGCCCTGGGAACCGGCGGTTTGCTGCTGCCACTGGAAAGTGCAGCGCAGAGTGCCACGGCTACTCGCGCTCAGGCGGAAGCCAGCATGGTGCTGACCGGTACCATCGATATCTCGCCAACGGGCTCGGTGGAGGCTTTCACGCTGCGCGATGATGCGAAAGTGGAGGCTTATCTGCAGGAGTTCCTGCAGAAGAACGTGGCGCAGTGGCGCTTTGAACCTGTCATGCGTGATGGCGTGGCAGTCCCCGCGCGTACGCCGGTCAGCCTGCGCCTGGTGGCAAGGTCGACCGAAGAAAAGGGCATGCAGGTGGAGCTCAGGAGCGCCAGCTTCCGTGCTTATGACTCCACTGCGACCGATGACGTCGTGTACGACAATATGACGCCGCCGCGGTATCCGCGTGACGTATTCGACCGGGGCGGAGCGGGCGAAGTATTGCTGCTCATCCAGGTCGGACGCGATGGCAGCGTCGTCAATATAGCCGCCGAACAGGTCAACCTTTACATGGTCGGCTTGCCAAAGGAGATGGAACGGGTGCGGGATCGACTGGCAAAGGCGTCCATCGATGCCGCCCGGCGCTGGTCCTTCCGTCCGCCCACCACCGGCGAGCACGTCGATGAACCTTCCTGGACCGTGCGGGTGCCGGTGACATTCCGGATCAGCTACGGCGGCGGTGTACCGGACACCTATGGGCGTTGGCAGGCCTACATCCCGGGGCCGCGCCAAAAGCCCTCATGGGATGTCGGATCGGCAGCGGACGATGCCTTCGCGGACGCCCTGCCCGAAGGCGGCGTGTACATGGCCGGTATCGACAAGGGGCCGAGGCTGCTCACGCCGCTTGGCGGATAGTGGCGCAGTGGAGCCGGCGCATGCCGCCTCTATCCGTTCTGCCAGGGATATACCACGCTGCGGTCGCGCCCCTGTTCCTTGGCCATGTACAGCGCCTTGTCGGCCATGCGCAGTGCCTGTTCCGGATCGGTGTCGAAGGTCGGGTAATGGGCCACGCCGAGCGATACGCTGACATGGCCGACCACCGGCAGCACGTCAGCGGCGACCTGCTGGCGCAGGCGCTCGGCGATCAGCAGTGCATCGTCGGCATCAGTGGTCGGCAGCAACAGCAGGAACTCTTCGCCACCATTGCGGCACAGCAGATCGCCTTCGCGCGAATGGCGGCGCATCTGCTCGGCGATGTGCACGATGACCTGGTCGCCTACCGCGTGGCCATGCCGGTCGTTGATGGTCTTGAAACGGTCGATGTCCATCGCCAGGATCGCGAAGGACACGCCCTGCACGCGCCATGTTTCCAGCGCCTGCTGCAGTCCACGGCGGTTGAGCAGGCCCGTGAGCGGATCGGTGCTGCTGGCCCGGCTGAGCGTGCCGATGCGTTCCTGCAGCACCGCCAGGCTGTACAGCACGGCCTGCTTGAGCTGGGCCACTTCGTAATACCAGGCACGGATGCCACCGACATCGGAAATCGCGCGGCCGGTATCGCCCTCCTGCACATTGCGCGCCAGCTGCCACAGCGGCAGCGAGATGCGCCTTGCGAACCACCAGGT
>JAFAFF010000130.1 GCA_023423605.1 Pseudomonadota bacterium | reverse complement strand
GGATGGCGAGCGCAGGCTCATGGGTGAGTTCGACGATCCTGTCGCCGCGCCGAACTTCCACGCGCTCGATCACCAGCGGTGACTGGCGGGTCGAGGGACGCACCTTGAGAGGATCGAACAGCAGCAGTCCGGCCGGTGTTCCGGCAAGCAGGTGTCCCCCGGCGCTGCCGACCAGGGTGTTCTCGCGGAATTCCTGGCTGGGCAATCCGTCATGCACGCCATACAGCCGCACGCGGTCCGCAGCCGGATCCACGCGCAACAAGCCGCGCGGACTGCTGGCCCATACGATGCCCTGGGCATCCATCGCCAGCCCATTGGCCGCGATGGCCGGGTAACCATGGGCCGCGCCGATCTCCTGGTCCTGCTGCAATGCGCTGCCGTTCCAGCGGTAGCCCAGCAGCCTGCCATCCTGCGACAGCCAGACGCGATCATCGCCAGCGACCAGGATCGAATGCACGGCGCCGGTCGGTGCGCCGGGTACGGCCTGGAAACGCCGCCGGGCCGGATTCCATTCCTGCAGGCCACCGCTGCTGGCCAGCCAGATGCCGCCGTGCGGCGCGCACGCCACATGCATGTCCAGCTGTCCGGGCGGCAGCCCGGCCTGTCCCAGCGGCGCATGCACGCGCAGATGACCCTCCAGGTCGCGGCCCTGCAGGCCCGCCGAGGACATCGTCCATACATCGCTGCCGCACACGGCGATGCCCTCCACACTGCCTTCCATCACCGCGTCCGCGCTGCCATCGGCGCCCCAGCGGCGCAGCGCGCGGCTGTGCGGGTCGTAGCGCACCAGCGCGTCCATCGAACCGATCCACACCTGGCCGCGGCCGTCTTCGGCCACCGAGGTGAGCCAGTGCGTGCCATTGACCTTGACCAGATGCTGTTCGACCCGCCCACTGAGCGGATCCAGGCGGTCCAGCGCACCGTGCGAACCCACCGTCCAGACACCGCCATTGGACGAAGGCGAGGTGCCCAGCACGTAGGCATTGCGCAGCGAAGCGGGGTCGTCCTCCAGCCGCGACAGCACGGAAAACTGCCACCATCGCGGCAGCAGGTGCCACAGTCCGGCATTGGTGCTGGCCAGCCAGATACCGCCCTCGCTGTCCTGGAACGCACCACTCCAGTTGGGGCGCACCCGGCCACGCGCCAGGGCGCTGTACAGCGGCACCTGCTGGTAGCGGCCCTGCACGCCACGCCCCAGTCCCGAACGGGTATCCAGCCAATAGCCGCCCTGGTCGTCGTGCAGCATCACGCCAAGCACCTGGTCATCGGCCGGTACCTGCCAGGGTGCCTGTTCGAAGCGACCATCCGGCCGCCTTACATGCACGCCGCCGAGCGTGCTGATCCACAGGTTTCCCTGCGCATCAGCGGACATGCCGTTGACCACCGCACCGGACAGGACCTGCGCCGGCACGCGTTCGAAATCGTGTCCGGTCCAGCGCGCCAGCCCACGCTTGCCACCGATCCACAGGGTTCCATCCGGCAGGGTGGCAAGGAACGGTACGCTGGTGGCCGGCAGGCTGCGCGGATTGCCCGGTTCGGGCAGGAAACGCTGCAGGCGGTCGTCGGGATCGATGCGATACAGGCCCCCCTGGTAGGTACCGAACCAGATCGAACCGTCCGGCGTCGGCGCGATGCTCCACACCGTATTGCTTGCCATCAGCGGCTCGCTGGCGCGGTCCAGGATGCGCAGTTCATGACGGTCGGCCGACATCCGCACCAGGCCTGCGTTCTCGGTGCCGATCCACAACCGGTTGCGCGCATCGGCGGCAACGGTCCATATGCGGTTGTCACGCAGTCCGTCCTCTGCCCGCCATATCCGGTAACTGCGGCCATCGAAACGTGCAAGGCCGTCGTTGGTGGCGATCCACAGATACCCCTGGCGGTCTTCGGCCATGCGGTTGACGGTATTGGAAGGCAGCCCATCGAACACCGTCAGTTGCCGCGGTGTCGGCGGCACCGGCTGCGCGAACGCCGGCACCGGCAGCCACGCCAGCAGCGACACCAGCAACAGATTCCCCCACGTCCGCACCCATCGCACCCCTGCGTTCTCCCGTGCCAGCGGTTCCGCGGGCCGCGCCTTCACCGCACGGCCCGGATCCGGCTGCGTCAGGACGTGACCTGATCGCCGCATGGCAAAGCCTAGCAGGTTGTCTTCAACGGGGTTCCGCCTGTTGCGGTTGGGCCGCCGCCGCACCGCGTCACCGGCGTGGTCGCCACGCGCGCGCGATGGCGTCGATCAGCAGATCGCCGGTCACCGGCTTGCGCAGGAAACCGTTGAAACCGGCCGCCAGCACTTCCGCTTCGGCATAGGCGTCCGAACGCGCGGTCACCGCCACCAGCGGGAAGGCGTGGCCCATGGACCTCAGCTGCCGGGCCAGCGCGGTACCGTCCAGGGCCGGCAGGTCCAGATCCAGCAGTGCGATATCGAACACGTCGATGGCGACATCCGACAGTGCAGCCAGTCCGTGCAGCGCATGCACCACCGTGTGTCCACGGCTTTCCAGCAGCCCTGCGATGACCCTGGCCACGGTCGGGTCGTCCTCCACCAGCAGGATACGCAGCGGCGGCAGCACGGTGGGGCCGCCCCTCCCCGACGCGGATCGCGCCGGCGCGGTTTCAGCCTGCCACGGCAACGGCAACGCGACATGGAAGCGCGCGCCATGTCCGGGCCGGCTGTCCACGCGGATGCCTCCCCCCATCGCCACCGCCAGTTCCTGGCAGATGGCCAGCCCCAGGCCACTGCCACCGTAGCGCGACGCGGTACGTTGCCCATCGGCCTGCTCGAAGCGATGGAACAGACGCTCCTGTTGTTCGATACCAATGCCCGGACCACTGTCGAATACGGTGAATTCCAGTCCCACGCCATCGTTCTCGCCGCTTACGTCCACGGCGATGCCGACGTGCCCCTGGTCGGTGAACTTGATTGCATTTCCGAGCAGGTTCATCAGGATCTGCCGGATGCGCATCTCATCGCCACTGGCGGAGATCCGCCCGGGCACACTCAGGCTGCGGCGGAATTCAAGCCCGCGCTGGCGGGCGATCGGCTCCATCAGGCCCTGTACTTCATCCAGCAGGGTGTCCAGCTCGAACGGCTTGATGTCCAGCTCCAGGCGGCCGGCTTCGATGCGGGCCAGGTCCAGTGCATCGTTGACCAGTCGCAACAGGTGCGTACCGGCCTGGTGGATGGAACTGGCAAAGTTGTGCTGCTGGGCGTCCAGCGGCGTGGCCAGCAGCAGTTCGCTCATGCCCAGCACACCGGTCATGGGGGTGCGGACTTCGTGGCCCAGCGTCGCCAGGAAATGACTCTTGGCCTGCGACGCCTGTTCGGCAAGATGCTGCTTGTGCAGGCTCAGCTGCCATTGCTGCCGGCGGCGCAGGCGCAGGCGCACGTACCAGGCCGCTGCCGCCACCAGCAGCAGGGCCCCGCACAGGTAAAGCAGCAGCGCGGTGGTGTTGCGCCACCATGGCGGGAATACCTGCACCTGCAGATCGGGCGCGGCGGTCCATTCGCCGCCCGACGCACGTGCCTGGACGCCGATGCGGTAATGGCCAGCGGGCAGGCGCGATACCGTACGCTCGCCATCGGGCGACGGCACCCAGTTGAGATCGTAGCCGTCCACCCGGAAGCGGTAGAGCGTGGCCGAAGGATTGGCGAACGACAGCAGGCGGGCGTCGATGCGCAGATCGCGATCATCCGGACCGAGCAGGATCGGCCGATCGGCCGGTACATCCTGCCACCCCTGCCCATCATCACGCCGCACGCGAACCGACCCCACCACCAGCTGCGAAGGCGGCAACGGCGCTTCCTGCATGTCCGGGTCGAATCCCACCAGACCGGTCTGCGATACCGCCAGCACGCGGCCGCGCGCATCCTGGGCGGGCGGACGTCCGGTGAATTCCGAATCCGGCAGGCCATCGCGCTCACCGTAGATGCGCAGCTGACGTTCGCCCGGCTGCCAGCGCAACAGGCCACGTGGCGTGGTGGCCCATACCTCACCACGGTCGCCCAGCACCAACCCACCCATGGATACCGCCGGCACCCCCTGGGCGGCGTCCACCCGCTCACGCAGGGTGAAGCCCAGTCCATCCCAGTGATACCGCTCCAAGGCTCCCTGGCGTGCCAGCCAGACGCTGTCCGCGGCCGCCCAGGCAATGTCGAAGATGTTGCCGCGCGACACGCCCGGCACTGCGATGAAACGATCATCCTGGAAACGCAGCACGCCAGCGTCGCCCACCACCCACAACTGTCCGCGCGCGTCGAACCGTAGCTGTTCCAGCGGCGCTTCGCTGCCATTGCCAAGCGAACCCGCGGCGAATTCGCGCAGCACCCGGCCCTGCGCATCGCGCTGTTGCAGGCCGTGGCTCATGATGGACAGCCACACCGTGCCATCGGGCGCCTGGCGCATCAGGTCGATGCGCTGGCGCGGATCTGCCGCTGCGGCGACCGGCAGGTCACGATGGCTGCCGCGGCGTGGATCGTACACGGTGATGCGCCCGGCACGCCCCAGCCACAGGCTGCCATCGGGCCTTGGCAGCACCGACCACACCGCGCCGCTGCCGAGGCGGTCGTCGCCGACCAGCAGCGACAACGTGCCCTGGGTATCCAGCCGGTAAACGCCGTGGGCGGCACCGACATAGAATTCGCGGCCGTCACTGGCGGCGCTGAGCAGGTACTGGCTGTCCAGCGGTTTGCCATCCAGCTGGTACCACGTGGAAAAACGCCGCCAGTCCGGTGGCAGGTAGGCCAGCCCCTGGGTGAGCAGTGCCACCCATATGCCTCCTTCGTGATCCTGCAGCAGATCCAGCACGCCGGTATGCGCGGTGAGGAAGCCACTGCCACGATCGCCCTCCAGCATGCGCAGCTGCCGCCCCTGCTCGCGCCGCAGGCCTTCGGAACTGCCGACCCAGCGGCCGCCGAGCCGATCATCCAGCACGACCGCCGAACGCAGCGATGCGGCCTGCGGCCATGCCGGCACCTGCACGCGGTCATCGCTGCCAAACCGGAACAGTCCTTCACCCTGCGTGCCTGCCCACACATTGCCCTGCGCGTCGCGGCTCAACCGCAACACGGCAACGTCCCCCAGCGCCGCCGCGCCAGGCCGCTCGAAGCCGCTGCCATTCCAGCGCGCCACACCGCGCCCGGTTCCCAGCCACAACCGGCCCTTCGCATCGACCAGGCTGGCATAGACGGTATCGCTGGGCAGGCTGTGCGCATCGCCCTGGTCATGGCGGAAGACCTGCAGGCTGCCATCCTCCGCCCGCCGACAGACGCCATGCGTGCTGGTGCCTATCCACAACGCGTCCTCGTGTTCAGCCAGCGTCCAGAACTGTCCTTCGCACCGGTCGTTGATGTCGCCGATGACATCAAAGCGCGTGCGTTCGCGCCCCATGCGCACCAGGCCCACGCCATTGATGCCCAACCAGAGACGGTCGCGTCGGTCCACCAGCAGGGTTTCCACCTCGTCGCCCGGCAGCGAACCTTCCACCTGCGGATCATGCCGCCAGGCCTGCAGGCGCACCCCGTCATACCGCGCCAGGCCGCCATCGGTCGCGGCCCATACATGCCCCTGGCGATCTTCGGCCAGCGCCAGCACCATCCGCGAAGGCAGTCCCTCGGCGGTTCCAAAGCGCCGCAGGCGCGGTGTTTCCAGCGGTTCGCCCGGCAGCGCGCCATCCGTGGCCCGGGCAACAGGCGCCAGCCCCCCGAGGAGGGCCAGCAGCAGCAAGAGCGCTCGTCCGTGATGCATGGGCGTTCAGATCGGGTATCCCTGGAAGCAGGAATTGTCACACAGCACTGACTCCCCGGACGTCCCACGCGACGCTGCACGAGTCGATCACGGCGAACGGCGACGGCCAACGTGCCATTGCCACCATGATCTGTTGCAGCCATGTGGCTGCTCGCGAACCGCATGCCATGGGTATGATCGACCCCTCCCCCGCAGGAGCGCTTCCGTGCCGCATCGCCTGATCATGATCCTGCTGCTCGCCGCATTGCCTGGCCTGGCCGCGGCCGCCAGCGCGCGCTACCAGCTCGACCCCGTGCATACCCGGGTGCTTTTCGCCATCGAACATGCGGGGTTTTCCAGTGCGCTGGGTACGGTGTCGGGCAGCGAAGGCGTCCTGCATTTCGACCCCGGGAACTGGGAAGCCGCGCGGCTGGAGGTGAGCATTCCACTGTCGCGGCTGGACCTGGGCGACGGCAAATGGAACGAAGCGGCGCTGGCGCGCAACCTGCTGGACGGCAAACGCTATCCGGATGCGCGTTTCGTCTCCACCCAGGTGCAGCCGATCGACGAGCGGCACGCCCTGGTGACCGGCCTGCTGACGCTGCGCGGAGTCACCGGCGAGATCGTGCTGGATGTCACCCTGAATGCGCTCAAGCGCCACCCGATGCCGCCGTTCCGCCGCACCGCGGGTTTTTCCGCGACCACGACCCTCAGCCGCCGCGCATTCGGGATCTCGGCGTGGCCCAGCGTGATAGGCGATGAAGTACAGCTGCGCATCGAAGCCGAAGCCGTGCGCGCCCGGGGCGGCGACGACGACACACCGGCGGACGAGCCGTCTTCCAGCCCCGCCGAAACACAGGACATCCCCACCGGGAGCACGCCATGACACGACGCAACGCGCTGCGCTGGGGCGCTGCCAGCCAGACCCTGCACTGGTTGATCGCGCTGCTTATCCTGGTGCTTGGCGTGGTCGGGCTGACCATGGGTGAACTGCCCAAAACGCCAAAGTATTTCTGGGTGTATACCGCGCACAAATCGCTCGGGCTGACGGTGCTGGCCCTGGTGCTGCTGCGCTTGGGCTGGCGCCTGCATGCCGGCGCGCCGCCGCCGGTGCCGGGCACGCCCAGCTGGCAGGAGCGCATCGCCAGCATCACGCACTGGCTGCTGTACGTGCTGATGTTCGCCATTCCACTGTCCGGCTGGGTGTATGACTCGGCCAGCGGCCTGCGCCCGTTCCGCTGGTTCGGCCTGGTGGACGTGCCCAAGCTGGCAGCGCCCGATCCCGGCACCGTGGCCGTGTCGCATGCCATCCACGAATACGGTTTCTGGTTGCTGATCGCGGTGGTACTGGCCCACGCCGGTGCCGCGTTCTACCACCACTTCTTCCAGCGTGACGCCACCCTGGCACGCATGCTGCCCCGCGGCTGGCTGCGCTCTCCACAGAAGGACTGACCGATGACCATCAAGCTCACCACCCCTACCGCCGTAGCGGCTGCCCTTGCCGCCTTGCTTGGCAGCGCGCCGGCCTTCGCCGCCGATTACGTACAGGCGGCCGGTTCCACGCTGGTGTTCGCCACCAAGTATGACGGCGAAGTCTTCACCGGCACCTTCCCCGGTTTCGCCACACAGCTCAGCTTCGATCCAGCCGACCCGGCGTCGGGGAAGCTGGACGTGACCATTCCGCTGGCCGGTGCCCGCAGCGGCAACAGCGACCGCGATTCCACCCTGCAGGGGGCGGACTTCTTCAACGTGGCACGTTTCGCCCAGGCCCATTACTCCGCCCGGGGTTTCCGCTCGCTCGGCAACGACCAGTATGCGGCCGACGGCACCCTGGAACTGCGCGGCGTAAGCAAGCCGGTGACGCTGACCTTCACCTGGCAGCCGGGCGCGCAGCCGGTGCTGGTCGGCAAGGCCACCGTGAAGCGGCTGGACTTCGGCGTGGGCGGCGGCGACTGGGCCGACACCGCGACCATTCCGAACGAAACCGCCATCAGCACCAGGGTGGTGCTGAAAGCAAAGTAGCGCCGGGCTCTGCCCGGCTGGAGCTTCACCGCGCAGCGGGGCAGAGCCCCGCTCTACGTGAGCCAGGCGTGCAATACCGCGGCGTCGAACGGCCAGTCCAGTTCACGCCCATCGTCCAACCGGCGCAGCACGGGCACGCGTTCACCGTAGCTGTCCAGCAGACGTGCATCCTCATCGATGAACACCGACGCGAAATCCGGCGCGCGCGCTTCCGCCAGCACGGCCAGGGCCAGGTCACACAGGTGGCAATCGTCCCGCTGGTACAGGATCAGCACGGGTATCTCTCCAGGCAGCCGTGTTTGCTGCGCCGCAGCCAGGCCTGGTGCGGCGAACGGCTAGAATAGCGGTCTCTTCCGGTACCCGCAGCTCGGCAACCATGGCAGTCAGCACGTTCGACGTTTTCAAGATCGGCATCGGTCCCAGTTCCTCGCACACCGTCGGACCGATGAAGGCGGCCGAACGTTTCGTCCACCGCTGGCTGCTCGATCCGGGCCGCCTGCAGGACGTGGCGCGTATCCGCGCGGACGTGTACGGCTCGCTTGCACTGACCGGACGCGGCCACGGCACCGACAAGGCGGTCCTGCTGGGCCTGGAAGGCCAGCGTCCGAACCTGATCGATCCGGACATCATTCCCGATACCCTGGAACGCATCCGCTCCAGCAAGCGCATCAAGCTGATGGGCACCCATGAGATCGCCTTCGACGAGAAGCGCGACCTCGGCATGAACAAGCGCCAGAAGCTGCCCTACCACACCAACGGCATGCGCTTCACGGCCTATGACGCCGACGACGCGGTCATCGCCACGCGCGATTACTATTCGGTCGGGGGCGGCTTCGTGGTAAACCAGGACGACGCTGCCGACGACCGTATCGTGCCCGATGAAACGCCGTTGCCGTATCCGTTCAGGAGCGGCGATGAACTGCTGGCGCAGACCGCGCGCAGCGGCCTGAGCATCGCCCAGTTGATGTTCGAGAACGAGAAATGCTGGCGCAGCGAGGAAGAAATCCGCGACCAGCTGCGTGAAATCTGGAATGCGATGCAGTCCTGCGTGACGCGCGGCATCCGCCAGGAAGGCACCCTGCCGGGCGGGCTGCACGTCGGTCGCCGCGCGCCTGCGCTGCACCGCGAGTTGTCCTCCAAACCGGAAGCCGCCATGCGCGATCCGCTGACCACGCTGGACTGGGTGAACCTGTACGCGCTGGCGGTGAACGAAGAGAACGCCGCCGGTGGACGCGTGGTCACTGCACCCACCAATGGCGCGGCGGGCGTGCTGCCCGCGGTACTGCATTATTTCGACCGTTTCTGCCCCGGAGCGAACGAGCAGCGTATCTTTGATTTCCTGCTCACTTCAGCGGCAATCGGCATCCTGTACAAGGAAAACGCCTCCATTTCAGGTGCGGAAGTCGGTTGCCAGGGTGAAGTGGGCGTGGCCTGCTCGATGGCCGCCGGCGGCTTGGTCGCCGCACTGGGCGGCAATCCCAGCCAGATCGAGAACGCGGCGGAAATCGGCATGGAGCACAACCTTGGCCTGACCTGCGATCCCATTGGCGGGCTGGTGCAGATTCCGTGCATCGAACGCAATGCGATGGGCGCGGTGAAGGCGATCAACGCCTCGCGGATGGCGATGCGTGGCGACGGCAAGCTCAAGGTATCGCTGGACAAGGTCATCAAGACCATGCGCGACACCGGCCGCGACATGCAGGACAAGTACAAGGAAACCAGCCGCGGCGGCCTGGCGGTGAACGTCATCGAGTGCTGAAGCGGCGACCGCGCATGCCGCCGGTGCACGACGACCATTGGTCGTCGCGCCTGCGGCGGTTACCCTCGGACACCCCTCTCCATGGAGCGTGTCCATGCGCCTGCCAGCCGTTGCACTGATCGCCAGCCTGTCCCTCCCCGCCTTCGCGTCGGACACCTACGGTGCGCGGCTGGAAGGGTTCGCCTATCCCTACCCGGCGCAGATCTTCGCCCTGGACAGCCAGCGCCAGTCGCTGGAGATGGCCTATCTGGACATCGCCCCGAAGGGAGCGAGCAAGGGCACGGTGGTGTTATTGCATGGCAAGAATTTCTGCGCGGCCACCTGGCAGGAGAACATCGCGCCGCTGCTGGCGGCCGGTTACCGGGTGGTGGCACCGGACCAGATCGGCTTCTGCAGGTCCAGCAAGCCGGCCGGTTACCAGTATTCGTTCGGCCAGCTGGCAGCCAACACGCACGCCTTGCTGGAGCACCTGGGCGTGCGGCGGGCGCACATCGTCGGTCATTCGATGGGTGGCATGCTGGCGGCGCGCTATGCATTGCTGTATCCGCACGCCACGCAGAGCCTGTCGCTGGTCAACCCGATCGGGCTGGAAGACTGGAAGGCACTCGGCGTGCCCTGGCGCAGTGTCGATGCCTGGTATGCCAACGAACTGAAGACGAACTACCAATCCATCAGGACGTACCAGCTCGACGTCTACTACAGCGGTGAGTGGAAACCGGCGTTCGAACGGTGGGCGCGCATGCAGGCCGGCATGTATGCCGGCCCCGGCAAGGAAGCGGTCGCCTGGAGCCAGGCGCTGACATCGGACATGGTGTTCAACCAGCCGGTGGTGTACGAGCTGGAGAACATCCGCGTACCCACCACATTGTTCATCGGACAGAAGGACCGCACGGCGATCGGGCGCGATCTGGCACCACCCGCGCTGAAGGCGCGGCTGGGCGACTATCCGGCGCTGGGCAAGGCCGCCGTACGCGCGATTCCCGGCGCGCGGCTGGTGGAATTCGCCGAGCTGGGCCACTCGCCACAGGTGCAGGACCCGGCGCGATTCAATGCCGCCCTGCTGCAGAGCCTGGACAGCGGCAACGCACGGTAGAGCCGGGCTCTGCCCGGCTGAGGCTCCACCGCGCAGCGGGGCAGAGACCCGCTCTACATGGCCTGGTCGCGCGGATATTCAATACACCGCCATTACGGACACACCTTCGAACTCGGTTTCGCCCACCACGTCCATGTACCAGGTCCCCGCCTGCGGCCGGATCACCTGCACCGTTTCGGCATTGCCCGCCTTCTGTGAGCGGGCGTCATGGCTGGCCGCCGATGCCGGGCGGTCATGCGCCACGTACAGCGACACATCGCCGCTGCCGCCGAAGGTACGCAGGTTGAGCACTGCCGTACCCGCCGGCACTTGCACGCGGAACTGCCGCTCTTCGCCGGCGGTGCCGCTCTGCCCTCCCTGGGCCACCCGGTTCACCAGCAGCTCGCTGGGATCATCGGGCAACTCGTGCATGGCGGCCTGCACCGCCGCAGCAGCGTCGACAATGCCTGCGCCCATGCTGCGGTTGCCTGGCGGCGCCACCACGAACGGGGCTGCCGTGCCACGCAGCACGCTCCGGACCTGCTGCGGCGTGAGTGGCTCGCGCCCGGCGGCCGCTGCCGCACTCTGCATCAGCGCAACCACCGCGGCCACATGCGGGCTCGCCATCGAAGTGCCCTGCATGCCGATTGTCCTGTCACCGGCCGGACTGGGATCGGGCGTCTGCAGTCCACTGTTGCCCAGCGACCAGATGTAGTTGTTGTTGGAGTCCGCATCCACATCGTCGCCACCCGGCGCCGACAATGCGACCACCGGTCCGTAGTTGGAGTATGACGCCCGCGCGCCGGTGTAGCCGGTCGCGCCCACCGCGATGACACCACTGCAACTTGCCGGCGAGAATGCCGACGCCGGCGCGTTGCTGTTGCCGGCGGCCACCACCACGGTGACACCGCGGGCGATGGCACCGTCGATGGCTTCCTGGGTAACCGGGTCCTCGGCGCAGGTGCCTTCGCCGCCCAGGCTGAGGTTGATCACCTCGGCGGGGGACGCATTGTCCGGTACGCCGTCGACATGCCCGCCCGAAGCCCAGATGATCGCATCGGCGATGTCGGAACTGTAACCACCGCCCTTGCCCAGCACGCGTACCGGCTGCACCTTCGCTCCCCACGCCACACCCGCCACGTGCGACTGGTTGTTGGTGACTGCCGCCACCGTTCCGGCCACGTGCGTGCCATGGAAACTGCTGCGGTTGTCGCCCTCAGCGTCACCCGTGTCATGAGCGTCCGGATCGCGGCCATCACCATCATTGCCAACGTCCGGATCGGCGATGAAGTCATAGCCAGGGACCAGGTTGGCGGCAAGGTCCTGATGGTCGAGATAGCCGGTATCCAGTACCGCAACCACCACGCCCTGGCCGCTGGCGGCGTCCCAGGCCGCAGGCGCATGGATGCCGGAACGCGGATTGCTGTAATGCCATTGCAGCGCGTAGTACGTATCGTCCGGGAAGATATCGAATCGATGCTTGCGACGATCCGGCTGTGCGTACTGCACCTGTGGATCGCTGCGCAGGTGGGCCAGCAGTGCTGCGGTTTCGGCACGGTCCAGGCCACGCGACACCTGGAAAAGATCGCTGCCGACGCCCAGGTGACGCAGATGCCGGGAGGTGGGCATGCCACCACCCGCCACTGCACGCGTCCCCGGCAGCGCACGCGCCAGCGCCGCATCGAACAGGGCGGGCAGATGACCCGGCGCCGACAACGTCCGTGCGCCATCGCGGTACCGGACAATGAACCGGTCAACCGTGGTTTCCGCCGCAGGCACGCTGGAAACGGCCATGCGATCGCTGCGCGCCGGTGATGCACCAGGGACAGCGAGGGCAGGCGTGCTGGCCAGCACGACGGCTATCGCCCCGGCCAGGAAACCACCCGGACGACGGGAGGGAATGAGCTTCATCGTGATGTTTCCCCGTGGAAAGCAGTGAAAATGACGCTGCGTGGGCGGCACCCGCGCGGATAGGACGTGCTCATCGGGCCAGGCCCAGTACGCTGACGCCACGGTATTGGCTCTCGCCGGCAACGCGCAGATACCACGTGCCTGGCGCAGGGCGATTTATGACGATTGCCTCGGCCGTGCCCGGCCTGCCGGAGCGGTACTGCGCGTTGTCGACCTCGGGCACGACGCCTGCCGAGGCATACAGGGTCACATCGCCTGTTCCGCCCATCGTGCGCAGGTTCAGCGTCCGTGCGCCGGCAGGCACCTCGATGGAATAGGTCCGCGAGAGCTGCGACTCACCTGACTGTCCCGCCAACGCAACACCGTTGACGAGCGCCAGCGTAGGGGGCTCGGGCAGCGGCTGTCCGGTCGCCATCAGCACGGCGCGGGAGGCATCAGCGATGCCGTTACCCATCGGCTGGCTCTGTTCCATCGGGAAAGGACGAGCCGACTGCTTGAGCATCGTCGATACCTGCAGGGGCGTCAGCGCCTGGCCGGTGGCAGCAACCGCTGCCGACTGCATCAAGGCGACGATCCCCGAGACATGGGGTGCGGCCATCGATGTCCCCGCCATGCTGATCAGGATGTTGTCGTTGTGCGCGGTGGTCTCGCCGCTGTCGCCGGTAGACCAGACCAGGCCTTCGGACACACCCGCCGAAGCGTCGTCGTCTCCGCCCGGGGCGGACACGGCCACGCCGAGGCCGAAGCTGCTGTAGCTGGCGCGATTCCCCTGGAAATCGGTTGCTCCCACCGCGATCACGTTGTTGCACCCGGCAGGCGTGGCTCCTGACACGTCGCGACCGGAGTTGCCGGCGGCAACCACCACCGTGGTTCCGCGTGACACCGCATCGTCGATCGCCTTCTGCAGGTCCGGCGTGCTCGTGCAGGCGACATCGCCCCCCAGGCTCATGTTGATCACATCGGCCGGACGGGGATTATCGGGGATGCCTTCCAGATGGCCGCCAGAGGCCCAGACGACCCCATCGGCAATGTCGGAGATGGCGCCACTTCCACAGGCGCCGAGCACCCGCACCGGCTGTACCTGGGCACGCCACGCGGTTCCGGCGATACCCTGGGCATTGTTGCCGATCGCCGCGACGGTTCCGGCGACATGCGTACCATGCCAGGAACTGGGACTCGAACAGGTGCCGTCGGCATTGGTGCCCGGGTCGGTGGCGTCCGGGTCGCGCCCGTCGCCGTCCATGCCTCCCAAGGTGACCAGATCGTAGCCCGCCACCAGATTGGCAGCCAGGTCCGAATGCTGCAGCACGCCGGTATCGAGCACAGCGATGACTACGCCTTCGCCACGGGTTGTTTCCCATGCGACAGGCGCATGGATGCCACCGACGGTATCCAGCATGTCCCACTGATAGGTCGGCAGGGCAGGATCGTCCGGAAGCGTACCCAGCGTATGCAGGCGGTAATCGATCTGTGCGTATTCAACCTGTGGGTCCTTGCCCAGCTCTTCCACCAGGGCACGACTTTCCGCCGCGTTCAGCGCTCGTGAGGCCACCACCGTCCGTGCCCCGGTGCCTGTACGGCGGGCGACACGCAGGGAGGTCGGCATTGCGCGCGCGGGCATGCTGCGTGACACCGCGCCCGCCAGCGTTGCATCGGCGACCGTAGCTGCGATGGCCGGGGCAGTGTCCTGACGGAATTTGACGATGAAGTGTTGCGCACCCTGCCCTGGCGCATCGATGGATGGAGTTTCATGGACGCTGCCGCTGGCAACCGCCGCGGAAGCGGGAGAGGTGGCAAGGGTGAGCGCGATGGCGGCAGCAAGCATGCTGTTCCGCCCGGGATTCCAGGACGTCATGTTGTTTTCTCTGTCAGGTGGGACAGGCCGCGCCGGGCGGCCTGTTGTCATCAAAGGTCGATGCCGAAGCCGACGCCGGCGGAGCGGTCGTCGCCACTGAAGGCGCCGCCGAGGCTGAAACTGGCTCGCTCGCCGATCTGCTTGCCGTAGCCGACCGACAGGGCCTGCGCACCGTTCTGCCAGCCGGCGCCCACGGCAACGCGACCGCGTGGACTGCGACTTCCGGAGGCGTTGATGGCCATGTTCATCATCGCCGAGCTCATCGCGCCCTGACGGTCGATACGCTTGTCCTGCAGGCCAAGGCGGTGGTCGATGTCACGGGTGACTTCCGTGAAGCGGTCATCCAGCGCCTGGAAACGGGAGTCGGTGTAGCTGCGGGCCGCGCTGAGCGTCTGCGCATCGCCGGCCTGCACCTGTGCCACGTTCGCCGCGTCGGTGCCGTTGACGCCTGCGGCAACATTGGCCACGCGACGCTCGCTGCCCGGTGCGCCCATCGACACGGTGTTTTCCTCGGTCGCCACCGAGCCCTGTCCAATGGCCACCGACCCGGCCGCGGCAGCCGTTGCCCCCTGCCCCAGTGCCGTGCCGCCGGAAGCGCTCACCGTGCTGTCGGCGCCAAGTACCACCGCGTTGTCGGCACCGGCAAGTGCGCTGCTGTTGCTGCCGACCGCCGTGCTGTTGGAGGCGCCGGCACTGGCACCGCCACCTACCGCAGTGTCGTTCCGATCCTGCGCCAGGCTGTCGTCGCCCAACGCCAGGCCATCCCCCTGCCCGACAGGAATACCGCCATTGCCCGGACCCGGGCCAGGCGAGCCGCCGCCCGCCTCCAGTGCGCCCACACGTGCATCCAGTCCGCCCAGCGCCCCATCCAGTGCACCGAGCGCACCACCGACGTTGCCGAAGCGCACACCCTGCACGGTGTAGACCGGCCCCACCAGCTGACCATCGCCGCCCAACTGCGCGCCACCGCCGAGCGCACGCGCCACCCCATCGAGCTGCTCCACGTTGACCGCCTCGTCGCGCGCGGCACCCGCCTTGAGATTGCCGATGGTGGTTCCCTGCTCACCGGCAAGGCTGATGCGCTGCCTGTCCTCGCCGTCATAGCGCACCGCCACCGCGGCCAGATCGCCCAGATCACCACCGACGCCTGCGATGGCCGAATCGAGCTGGCGCTTGTTCACCGCGTCGGTGTCGCCGGTGGCGTCGGCCACGTTGACGATCTGCCGTTCTCCACCGGACACGCCTACCGACACGCTGTCGGGACGGTCGGCCAGCGCGCCAGCACCCAGCGCAACGCTGTTGTCGGCAGTGGCCTTCGCAGCTGCACCCAGCGCGATGGCACCGATGCCACCGGCGGCCGATGATCGGCCCATTGCAATCGCGTTCTCGGCGTCAGCCTGTGCGAACAGACCCTGGGCCATCGAACCGTACCCGTTCGCCTTGGCGAACGCACCAAGGCTTATCGCGTAGTCACCGCTGGCGCCCGAGAGCGGGCCGAAGGCCGAACTGAAGCTTCCGGTTGCCCTTGCGGCGTAGCCCACTGCGGTCGCGCTGGCTGCCTCCGCCGCGGTGCCATAGCCCACCGCCGTCGCCTGGTCCGCAGTGGCGTAGGCAATGGTTCCCAGCGCCGTGGAGTCACTGCCGGTGGCGCGGTTGTTGAAGCCGACCGCCACCGATCCGAAGCCGGTGCTGCGCGCCGCAGGTCCGACCGCAATGGACAACGGACCATCGGCGCGCGATTCGGTACCCAGCGCAACGCCGTCATAGGTCCGCGCCCCCGCCCCCACCGCGGTGCCGCCGATACCGTTGGCGATGGCGTTGTAACCCACTGCGGTGGTCTCCTCACCCGTCGCCGTGGACATCGCACCCATCGCCGTACCACGGGTGCCGTCCGCGTAGGCGCCCGCTCCGAAAGCGCTGCCGGAGGGGCCGGCAGCGGTACTGCCGCGACCGAACGCACTGGTGTCATCACCGAGCGCAAGCGACTGCGTGCCCAGTGCCATTGCACCGTCGCCGTACGCACCGGATTGATAGCCGGCCGAAAGGCTGCCGTCCCCATCGGCAAGCGCGCCTGCACCGAACGCGGCGGCGCCTTCACCACTTGCCTGTGCGTCATCGCTGCCGTCACCAAGCCCCTGTACGGCGAGATAACGCACGCCATCGGCCTGGGCCTGAACCTGCTTGAGCTGGGCCAGATTCACCGCATCGCCATCCTCGGTGCCGGCGGCCACGTCGGTGATCTGCCGCTGGAATGCGTCATGGTAGTTGCCATGGGCGTCGTACCATCCTTCAGCCGCACCCACCGACACCGTGTTCGCGCGTTGCGCCAGCGTGCCGTTGCCCAGCGCCACGCTGCCGGTTGCCTGTTCCTTCACCCATGCCGTGCCCAGAGCGGTGCTGTTCTCGGCGGCGGCCACGGCCGCCGAGCCCAAGGCCGCCGCATGTTCGCCCATCGCATAGCTCAGCTGACCGACGGCGACGCTGCTGGTGCCTTCGGCATGGGCCATGTTGCCCAGCGCAGTACCTGCATTGCCGGTGGCATGCGCTGATCCGCCCACGGCGGTGCCCAGCGTCGTTGCCGATGCGGTCGATCCCAGGGCAACGCCCAGCGCATCGGCCTGCGCATTGCTGCCGATGGCCACTGCATTCATTCCGGAGGCCGCCGCTTTCCAGCCGAAGGCCAATGACGCAAGGCCATCCGCGCGCGCGCTGGCCCCGAAAGCAATGGCGTTCGCGTAATCAGCCACGCTGTCTGCGCCGATGGCGATGAGGTTGCTGGCAACCGCCGGATCGGCATTACCCAGCGCCCGGGCATTGCTGCCGATCGCGATCTGGTTGCCCGAGGTGGCCACTGCGTTGCGACCCAGGGCCACGGAACTGTTGCCGTAGGCGCGGGAATCGGTGCCGCCCGCCAGGCTGTAATCGCCTACCGCCTGCGCCAGCGCGCCCACGGCAGCCGAGTCGGTGCCCGCTGCCTTCGATCCTGGTCCGATGGCCAGCGAATTGCTGCCGAACGCCTGTGTGGTATCGGCGATACAGATACCCTGGCAGGCATACTGCCCACCAATTGCTACCGCGCCATCGCTTGCCGCTTCAGCCAGATAGCCCACCGCAACGCCGCGAAAGCCGGTGGCGTGCGCATCGGTTCCGACCGCCACGCCGCCCGCACCGCTGGCCGACGCCAGTGCCCCCAGCGCACTGGAAAAATCGCCTGACGCCTGTGCGCCCACGCCGAGCGCCGCCGAGGATTCGCCGTCGGCATTCGCGCTGGCGCCGAGCGCCACCGCGCTGGTACCGCTGGCCTGGGAAAGCCCTCCCAGCGCGACACTGGCGTAGCCGCGCGATGCCGCAAGCGAACCCAGCGCCATGCTGCCCGGGCCTTCGGCCGTGCTGCCGTCACCGAGCGCGATCGACGAATCGGCCGAGGCCACTGCACCGCGGCCCTGGGCGATGGCATGACGGGCCAGCGCATTGGCGCCACTGCCCACCGCGAGACTGCCCTCTTCCAGCGCCAACGCGCTTTCGCCCAGCGCCGTGGCCTGGTCGGCCGCGGCCAGCGCGCTGGCACCCACCGCGCTGGCGCCAGCCCCCGTGGCTGCACTGTTGTGGCCCACCGCCACGCTGTCATCACCCTGCGTCAGGCTGTTGCCGCCAGCGGCAAGCGCTCCAGTGCCTTCGGCCTCGGCGTTCCCACCCAGGGCCACGGCCTGCTCCCCGGCCGCACCGGCCAGCGCGCCGACCGCCACCGCGTGCGTACCGCTGGCAAAGGTCGCTTCACCCATGCCCGGCGCACCATCGCCATCCAGATCGGTCCATGCGGCGCCCCCAAGTGCCACCGCACCTTCCCCGACCGACGCGGCCTGGTGCCCCAGTGCGGTGCTGTATGCGCCGTCGGCCAGGCTGCCCGCGCCAAGCGCCGACGCACCCTCGCCAAGCGACGTTGCATGGCCGCCCACGGCAACGGTGAAGTCGCCACCCACGGCGCGCGTGTTGGCGCCGATCGCAATGCCGGCTTCGCTGTTGGTACCTGCGTTGAAACCGGCGGCAAGGCTGCCCGGTCCATAGGCCTGCGCGGTTGCGCCCACCGCCGTCGACCCTTCGGCGGCCGCCACGCTCAGCGCACCCAGCGCGGTCGCGGCCTGCCCGCCCTCGGCCGCCGCGCTGGCACCAACCGCCGTATTACCCAGTCCGGTCACCAGCGCGCTCTGGCCGATAGCCGTACCGGCATCAGCATAGGCCGCGGCGTTCTGGCCGAATGCGGAAGCGCCGACGCCCACGGCCTGCGCCAGCGAACCGACCGCGGTGGTGGCATTGCCCTGCGCGAATGCCTGCACGCCCACCGCGACCGCGCCCTGGCCCTCGGCGATGGCGGCGTCGCCACCATCTTCGTCACCGACAATGACGACATAGCCCTCCCCGGTCTCATTCGGCTGCAGCAGGCGGGTGGGGTCGGTCCGCGCATGCGCATCGGCATCGACTTCATCCCGCTGTCCTGCCATGTCCGCCGCGAAGACGCCGGCAGCGGGCAGCATCAGAGCACCTGCCAACAGACTCGAAGAAAGCAGCGCGCGGCGGCCCTGGCGGCCGCTGCCACGTGCCAGTTCGGAAGCCACCACAAGCTGCTGCAACGAGCGGCTCCAGACGCGACGATAAATCTTGTTCATGCACTACCTCAGGTCGTTCGAAGGGCGAAGCGCACCCGTCTGGCGGCATGCCGGCAGAAGCCGGCACGACCAGCGGAGTCGGTTGTCGGGGGGAACGCCGCGCAATGCCTCATGCAGATCCCGTGCGGATGCGTGGACGCGGCGAAAGGTGAACGTAAGGTTCAGGTCGGCAGGTGTCACGCACCCCTTGTCACCGGATACTCACCACTTCTCACGGAATGCCGCGGCGGCGTCTGACAGGAAACGCATGAGCCCATCCAATGCCCGCCCCGCCGGGCCTGCGCCTGCCAAGGGCAGGTTCCACTGGCGTCGTGCCTGGAAATCCGTGCCACTGAACGATGAAGTGGAGCGCCGCACCGCTCCGGCAATGCAGTTTCTGTTCCTGCTGTACGGGCTGGCGCTGCCTGCGAACTGGTTGTGGCAGCTGGCCGAGCGACCCATTCCGCACGGCTGGACGGTGGTGCTGGCGACCGACCTGCTGAGTGCCGGCACCGCGTTGGCGGGGTTCGTGCTGATCCGCCTGGGTCACATGCGGCGCGCGGTGCAGCTGTTCATCATCGCGCTGCTGGGCAACGCGCTGGTGACCTGGTACAAGCTGGGCGCGCACGCCCTGCTGATCGACCAGACGGCGCTGCTGCTGTTGCTGGTGGTCTCCGGGCTGGTGCTGGGACGTCGCGCGCTATGGCTGACACTGCTCGGCGTGGCCTGCGTGTTCGCGGTCGGCATGCATACCGACTACCACGGCCGCCACGACCCTCGCTGGGTTGCCAATGCCATGCGCAACGGTCCATCCCTGCTGTTGGCCTATCTGATCATCACCTTCATCCTGGATCGCACCACCAGTGCGCTGCGCGACAGCCTGGGCCGTGAACGCCGCCATCGGCAGGCGCTCCAGGAAGAGATGGCACGACGCGAACAACTGCAGGAGCAACTGTTGCACGCGCAGCGGCTGGAGATCAGCGGGCGCCTGGCCAGCGGCATCGCGCACGACTTCAACAACGTGCTGGCGGTGATCCATGGGTTCTGCGAAGAGCGCGAACGCGACGCCGCCAACCACCATGAACGTGAGCAGGCCCTGGTGCAGGCCCTGGACGGCATCTCGCTTGCGGTGCGGCGCGGCCAGCACATCAGCCGCAGCCTGCTGCGTTTCAACCGCCAGGACCTTTCGCATCGCGAAACGTTCGACGTGGACGCCGCGCTGCGCCAGCTGCAGCCCATGCTGCGGCAACTGCTGGGCCGGCACTGCCAGCTGCGGCCGGCGGTGTTCGATACCGGCGCGCATGCCTGCATGGACCGCAACCAGTTCGATCTGGTGCTGCTCAACCTGGCCGCCAATGCGCGCGATGCGCAGCGCGGACATGGCTGGGTGGACGTTTCCGCGGCCCGGCAGGACGGACAGGTACGCATCACGGTGGCCGATGGCGGGCCGGGCATGGACGACCTGACCCGCCGGCGGATGTTCGAGCCCTTCTTCAGTACCAAGCCAGCCGACCAGGGCACCGGTCTCGGGCTTGCCGTGGTGCACGATGTCGTCCACTCCAGCGATGGGCATATCGACGTGGACAGTGCGCCCGGCCAGGGCACGCGCATGACCGTGGTGCTGCCGGAGGCAACCCCGCCTGCACCGGCCGATCGACCCTAGGGCATGAACACGTAGCCTTCGCCGTGCACCGCCACCAGCGGCAGCGGCCGGTCGCATTGCGTGGCGACCTTGCGTCGCAGGCGGTGGACCAGCGAATCCAGCCGGTGGGTATCGAAATCGAAGATGTTGTCGGTAAGGCTGGAGATCAGCGCCTCGCGGCGCACCAGGTCGCCGGCCTGCCGCAGCAGGCAGAGCAGCAACGGGCGTTCGCTGCGGGTCAGGGCGATGGCCTTGCCGTCCGGTGCCTGCAGGCGCCAGCCGCTGCAGTCCAGCCGCCAGCCACCGGCGTGGATGACATCATCGCCGCCATCGGTCAGTGGCGGCCCCGGCGTGTCGCGCGGCGCGCGCAACCGCCGCCACAGGCTGTGCAGGGTGGCCGCCAGCAGGCTGACGTCCACCGGTTTGGTCAGGTACGCATCGGCGCCATCCACCAGGCCGCGCACGCGATCGGCAGGATCCTGGCGGCCGGTCAGCATCACCACGCCGATGCCGGGATGACGGTTGCGCAGCGACTGCGCGACAGCGAACCCATCAGCATCGGGCAGGCCCACGTCCAGTACCACGATATCCGGAACCTCCTGCAGCAGCAGGCGCTCAAGATCCGCGGCGCTGCCCAGGCCGATGGCACCGAAGCCATGGTCGGCCAGGCGCGGCAACAGGATGTGGTCGCGCAGCAGGGGGTCGTCTTCCAGGACGACGACCTGCAGCAGGGCGGAAGCGGGATCAGGCACGGGATCGGGTCGATTGCGTCGTACCGGCGAGGGTAACAGCCGCATCGGCGTCAGCGGATAGGACCGGTCGCATCTGCCGCGATGCGCAGCACGTCATCCAGCAACGCCGCCGCAGTAACCTCCGCGCCCGCGCCCGGCCCCTGGATAAGCAGCGGCTGGTCGCGGTAGCGGTCGCTATGGATGGTCACCCGGTTGTCGGTGCCGCCCCCCTGGGCGAGCGGATGACCAGGATCCAGTGCCTGCAGTGCAACGCTGGCACCGGCAGCGTCCACGCGTCCCACGAAGCGCAGCACGCAGCCGCTGTCGCGCGCCTGCCGCCAGCGGGCCTGCAAGGGTGCATCAAGCAGCTCCAGCGCCTGCACGGCCTCGTTCGCGGGCAACGCAGCCAGGGCGGCGGGCACCAGTGACTCCACCTGTACCTGCGACGCATCCAGCGGCAGGCCACTGGCACGTGCCAGGATCAGCAGCTTGCGGCGCACGTCCTCTCCCGACAGGTCCACCCGCGGATCCGGCTCCGTGTAGCCTGCCGCGAGTGCGTCACGCACCGATGCCGAAAACGGCCGGCTGCCATCATGGCGGTGGAACAGCCAGGCCAGCGAGCCGGACAGCACGCCTTCGATGCGATGGATGCGATCGCCGCCATCGCGCAGCGCGCGCAGGCTGCTCAGCAGCGGCAGGCCCGCCCCCACCGTCGCACTGTCGCCATACCGCGCGCCGGTGGCCGCGCATCGCGCATCGATCTCCTGCGCGCGGGCCAGTTGCGCGCCATTGCCCAGCTTGTTGGCGGTGACCACATTCACCCCACGCGCCAGCCATTGCGCATGCCAGCCGGCGACGATTTCGCTGGCCGTCGCATCGACCACCGTATCGCCGGCATGCAGTGCGTCGGCTTCGGCCCAGGGCGGCAGGCTGCGTTCGCGCCGTGGCGATTGCCGCGCCTGCCTGAGCGACGGTTCCGGGCCGCTTTCGCAGCGCAGTACCGTGCGCGAATTCGCCAGCCAACGGAAAGCCGGCAGGGCGACCCCGCGCTCCTGCAGGGCCTGGTAACGCTCCACGAATGCCGACCCCACCGTACCGGTGCCCAGCAACGCCAGCCGCCCGCGGCCCGGCGATGGCAGTTCAATCACCCGCGCGTTCATGCGTCGGCAACCTGGCGGCTGCGGACACCGGCATCCAGCGCCGCTTCGGCGCGCTGCAGCGCGGCGGCGAGATCCTCCAGCAGATCACGCTCGCTTTCTATGCCCACCGACACGCGCAGCAATCCTTCGCTGATGCCGGCGGCGGCGCGCGCCTGCGGCGTCATCGCCGCGTGCGTCATGGTGGCCGGGTGCGCCACCAGGCTTTCCACGCCGCCCAGCGATTCGGCAAGCGTGAAGCAACGCAGGCCATCGAGGAAGGCACGCACCGCCGCGTAGGGATCGTCGCCTGCGCAGGCAGCCAGTTCGAAGGACAGCATTGCGCCGAAGCCATTCTGCTGGCGCGCGGCGACCGCATGGCCCGGATGATCGGCCAGGCCGGGATAGAACACCCTGGCGACGGCCGGATGGGCCGCCAGCAGCGCCACGATGGCCGTCGTGTTCTCCTGGTGCACGCGCAGGCGTGCATCCAGCGTGCGCAGGCCGCGCAGGGTCAGGAACGCATCGAACGGCGAGCCGGTCAGGCCCAGCGCATTGGCCCACCAGGTGAGCTGCTCGGCCAGCGCCGGATCGCGTGCCACCACCGCACCGCCCACCACATCGCTATGGCCGTTGATGTATTTGGTGGTGGAATGCAGCACCAGGTCCGCGCCGAACGCCAGTGGCTGCTGCAGCGCCGGCGACAGGAACGTATTGTCCACCACCACCTGCGCCCCGGCCTTGTGTGCGGCATCGATGACGAAGCGCAGGTCGGTGATGCGCAGCAGCGGATTGGACGGCGTTTCCACCAGCACCAGCTTCGGCTGGCTGGCCAGCGCCCGCGCCAGCGAACGCGGGTCGGTGAGGTCGGCGGTGACCAGCCTGAACTGGCCCTTGGCCGCCAGTGCGTTGAACAGGCGCCAGCTGCCACCGTAGGCATCATGCGGCACCACCAGGGTGTCCTCCGGGCCCAGCAGCGCCTGCAGCACCAGGTTGATCGCGCCCATTCCGGTGGCGGTCACCACGGCGCCGGCGCCGCCTTCCAGCTCGGCCAGCGCCTCACCCAGCAGATCGCGGGTGGGGTTGCCGCTGCGGGTGTAGTCATACTGGCGCTTGTTGCCGAAGCCTTCGAAACTGAAGTTGGAAGACAGCACGATCGGTGGCGTCACCGCGCCGAACGCCGCGTCGCGGTCGATGCCGGCGCGTACGGCGGCGGTGGTACGGCTACAGCCCGCCTCGGCGGACGAAGCGTTGTTCGAGATCAGGCTCATGCGGTTTCTCCCGTGATACGGATGGCGTTGGCGAGGATCGCGTCGATGCGGTCGGTTTCTTTCAGGAAGGCGTCGTGGCCGTAGGGCGAACGCAGCACGCGCAGGCTGCCGCGCGGCCCCAGGCCTTCGACCAGCGAGACCAGATCGGCCAGCGGCACCAGCCGGTCGCCTTCCACGGCCACCACCACGGTCGGCAGCAGCAGGTGTGCAGGATCGATACGGTGCAGGTCGATGGATTCGGACAGCCGCAGCCAGGCGGTTACCGGCGTGCGCGCCACGTACTGCGCGGCAGCGGCATCCAGGTAATCCTCGGCCGCCACGCGCACGCGGCCATTGACCACCTCCGGCACAGCATCGAAGCGTTCGCCGAATTCCTCCGGCGTGCGGTAGCTCAGCATGGCGAACTGGCGGGCCAGCGCCAGGCCGTTCTCATCGCTGCACTGCAACTGGCCCAGCGCCACGGCGCGGCGCTGCAGCGCGCGCCATGCGGCGGCATAGGGATGCGCGCGATGCGCGCCACTGACCACCACCAGGCGCTGTACGCGCAGACGATGGCGCAGGCCGAACTGCTGCGCCACCAGGGCGCCATAGGAATAGCCGACAAAGGCCTTGAGCGTGCGCACGCCGAGATGGTCGAGCAGCACTGCCAGCGCATCGGCCTGGTCGGCAGTGTCGATCGGCACATCCAGCGCACCGTCGGCGCCGAGGAAATCGAACGCCAGTATGCGCAGCTGCTGCGGATCCAGCGTGCGGCCGACGCCGACCAGGTCCTCGGCCCAGCCTTTTTCCGGGAACCGTGGGTTGCCAGCCACGTGCCGGTTCGCGGAGATTCCGCCGGCCAGTACCACCACCGGCGCATCCGCCGGCCCGACCCACTCGTAACGCAGGCGCACCGCCTGCGGGCCTGCATGGCGCATGTCCAGCAACGTGGCGAACTCACCGCGCACGGCATGTACGCGGTCTTCAACCGGCACGCTGGCGGGGATGAAGGGTTCGGGGCGGAGGGCAGTGCTGGTGGCGAAGCTCATGGCGGTATCCGGTTGGGGCATAACCCGAGGAATCGGCCATCGAGCCTTCGCGGGCCCGTGTTCGAGGCACACCTGGCGGGTGCACGGCTCGAACCATCTTCCGGTGGACGCCACGGTCCCCGCAGGATTTGGCACCTACGCCGACGCTTGCGCGCCTGCGGGCTGCCCCGGCTTCAAAGGGCCTGTCCCTCTGCCGGTCTCGATGGTGGAACCACGATGACAGCGGCTTCCGCGCATGTCAATCCCTTCATGCGGATGAAGCGATGAACGTCACCAGGCGACACCTTCGTCACATCTGCGTACAGTCCTGCAATCCGCCTGCCGGTCCCTGCGATGCGCCTGCTGTTGATCCTGATCCTCCTGCTGCCTGCGCTGGCGTCGGCCGGTTCCGCCCCCGGCTGGCGTGCCGGCTGGGGGCTCACGCGCGCGCCGGCAAGCCCGGCCCCTGCTGCAGATGCCGCTGATGGCGCCATCGCGCGCCTGCGCCTTGAGCCGGCCGGCAACGCCTGGCGCGCGCGCGTGGACAACCGCATCGCCGGACCGGTACAGATCGCGCTGCGCTTGCCGCATGCGCACGCTCCGATGGCTTCGGGCCCGCCACGGCTGTTGCCGGCGGCGGGCACTACCGTGTTCAACGGCCTGCCGGCACCCACCGGCCAAACCCCGCTGGACCTGCGCCTGCTGGCGGTTCCCGGCGATCCCGCCGCGCGGACCGACGATGTCACGTACGCGCTGCCGTTCGATGCCCATCGGATACGCATCAGCCAGCCACCGCAGGGCCATGCAAGCCATCGTGACGCGGAAAACCGCGATGCCGTGGACTTTGCCCTGCCCGAAGGCACGCCGGTGCTGGCCGCGCGTGCCGGCACCGTGATGCAGGTGCAGGAGGGCTTCCACGGCAACGGCCAGGACATCCTGCATGATGGCCAGCGGGCCAATTTCATCCGCCTGCTGCATACCGACGGCAGCATGGCGGTGTACGCACACCTGCAGCCCGGCGGCGTACGGGTCCGGCCCGGCCAGCATGTCGAAACCGGCCAGTTGATCGGCCTGTCCGGCAACACCGGCTACAGCACCGCCCCGCACCTGCATTTCGTCGTCCAGGTCAACCGCGGCATGCGTCTGCATTCGGTTCCCGTGCGCCTGCTCGGCCCGCACGGCGAACTTCGCTTCGCCACGCCGGGCCCGGTGCGGTGAGCCGCCAGCATCGGTCATCCGCTGCTCGGCCTTTTCTTCTATAATCATCGGCTTATCTTTTCGACCAGCGCCCCGGCGGGCGCCTACGCCATGTCCGAAGTCGCCACCGAAGCCGCGCGCCGCCGCACCTTCGCCATCATTTCCCACCCTGACGCCGGCAAGACCACGCTGACCGAAAAGCTGCTGCTGTTCGGGGGCGCGATCCAGATGGCCGGTTCGGTCAAGGGCCGCAAGGCCGCCCGCCACGCGACATCGGACTGGATGGCGCTGGAAAAGGAGCGCGGCATCTCCGTCACCTCCTCGGTGATGCAGTTCCCGTACGAAGGCAAGATCGTCAACCTGCTCGATACCCCCGGCCATGCCGACTTCGGCGAGGACACCTACCGCGTGCTGACCGCCGTGGACTCGGCACTGATGGTCATCGACGTGGCCAAGGGCGTGGAAGAGCGCACCATCAAGCTGATGGAAGTGTGCCGCCTGCGCGACACGCCGATCATGACCTTCATCAACAAGCTGGACCGCGAAGGCAAGGACCCCATCGACCTGCTGGACGAGGTGGAGACCGTGCTGGGCATCCAGTGCGCGCCGGTCACCTGGCCAATCGGCAT
>JAFAFF010000068.1 GCA_023423605.1 Pseudomonadota bacterium | reverse complement strand
CTCACGCAGGAATGCGAACGAGCTGACCGGCAAGACGGAGAACATGCGTTCGGTGAATTTCCCGGCGCCGCCGCGATTGATCGGCCAGTTCGTGGATGTGGTGATCACCGAAGCACTGAGCAATTCGTTACGCGGACGCGTAGTGGAGCGTTGAGCCACGTCCCGCGGGGCTCTGCCCGGCGGAAATTTCGTCGCGTAGGAAACGTAGAGCCGGGCTCTGCCCGGCTGGGGCTTTACTGAGCAGCGGGGCAGAGCCCCGCTTTACCCGGCTGCACGTGCCATCGGGTTGCCTGCCGCTGCAATGTGCCTACCCACCGACCGCCTGGCACATTTTTCACCACGCCATCCGGACCCTTGCGGCACAGGCGTCGGCAGGCATTATCCACAGGCTTTGCGCGCGGCCACCCACACCCTGTGTGGAGAACGCAGCGTATGCGCAGCCGGCGCTGGTCGCACAGGCCGCGCGCGCGCTAACCTTGTTGTCCCTAGAGCCGTAACGGGCAGGCACTGCTGCCCCTTCTGCAATCATGAAGAGCATCGAACACCGGGATTTCAGCCTGTCACCGGAAAACAACGAACAACTGGCCAACCTGAGCGGGCCGTTCGACGGACACCTGCGGCAGATCGAACTCAAGCTCGGGGTGGAGATCGCCAACCGTGGCCACGTGTTCCGCGTCAGCGGCCCCGCCGAAGCCGCCCTGGAAGCGCAGAAGCTGCTGGAAGCGCTGTACGCCGAAGCGGCGGAAACCACCTTCGACAGCCATGCCATCCACCTGCGGCTGACCCAGGCCAACGTGGAGCATGTCGCCGAACGTTCCTACCAGGCGCAGGAAGTGGCCATCAAGGTCAAGCGTGGCACGGTGCGCGGCCGCGGCGCCAACCAGGCGCGGTACCTGCACCAGATCGCCACGCACGACATCAACTTCGGCATCGGCCCGGCCGGCACCGGCAAGACGTTCCTGGCCGTCGCCAGCGCCGTGGAAGCGCTGAACGAATCGCACGTGCAGCGGCTCATCCTGGTGCGCCCGGCCGTGGAAGCAGGCGAGAAACTCGGCTTCCTGCCCGGCGACCTGACCCAGAAGGTGGACCCTTACCTGCGGCCGCTGTATGACGCGCTGTACGAGATGCTGGGCGTGGAGAAAGTGGTGAAGCTGCTGGAAAAGAATGTCATCGAGATCGCGCCACTGGCCTACATGCGCGGGCGCACCCTCAACGATGCATTCGTCATCCTGGACGAGGCACAGAACACCACCATCGAGCAGATGAAGATGTTCCTGACCCGCCTGGGCTATGGGTCCACGGCGGTGGTCACCGGCGACCTGACGCAGACCGATCTTCCAAAGCACGTGAAGTCCGGTCTGCGCGACGCCATCGATGTGCTGCGCGACGTGGAAGGCGTGAGCTTCACCTTCCTGGAAGCGCGCGACGTGGTCCGCCACCCGCTGGTGGCACGCATCGTCACCGCATACGACCGCCGCGATCTGCATGAGATCCAGCCGGGAGCCACGTCATGACCAAGGGTCCGGTCCGTCTCGATGTCGGCGTCAGTTATGCCCTGCCGCGTGCAGGCCTGCCATCGGCGGTGAGCTTCCGCCGCTGGGTGGCGGCCGCGCTGAAGGGCCGCATCCGCGAGGCCGACCTGGCCATCCGCCTGGTGGACGCGAAGGAGGGGCAATCGCTGAATCGCCATTACCGTGGCAAGGACTACGCCACCAACGTACTGAGCTTTCCCGCTGACCTGCCCGAAGGCCTGCCGAAGGGCGTCACGTTTCCACTGCTTGGCGATCTGGTGATCTGTGCGCCGGTGGTGGCGCGCGAAGCCGCCGAACAGGGCAAGGTGCTCAATGCGCACTACGCGCACCTGACGGTGCACGGCACCCTGCACCTGCTCGGCTGGGACCACGAGGACGACAAGGAAGCCGAGGCGATGGAGCAGCTGGAACGCGACATCCTCGCCGAACTGGGCATCGCCGACCCTTACGCAGGCGAGCGCTGAGCAGTGCCGGGGGGCTCTGCCCCGCTGTGCGATAAAGCCCCAGCCGGGCAGAGCCCGGCTCTACTTGATGCATGATGGATAGAGCGGGGCTCTGCCCCGCTGCGTGGTAAAGCCCCAGCCGGGCAGAGCCCGGCGCTACGTGTCGCCCGAAGCCGACAATCTGCGGCATGTCCGCCCAGAGGCGGTGCCCGGCGTCAGGTGGGTATCATTCCCGGCATGACCTTTCATGGATTACCGCCCGTGCTGCTGCGCTCTGCCCTGCCCCTGCTGATGCTTGCCGCTGCTCCGGCCGCCCAAGGCGCCCCGGTGGACGTGGCCGCGCTGGTCGAATGCCGCCAGGATGTGGCGGCGCATGCAGCGTTCACTGCCCTGGTGGCCGATCCACTGAAGGCGGTGGCCGCCGGCCTGCAGCCGCTGCCGCAGGGCAACCAGTTCATGAGCGAATTCCGACTGGCCCAGCCGCTGACCGTGTTCGGCCACCGTACCGAGCATGTCGCCCTGGCCGGCGCCAGCATCATGGCGGTACTGGACCAGGCCGATCCCCATCCGCTTGCCCAAGAACTGACGCTGGAAACGGCCTACGACGCTGACGGCAAGTTCATGGCCGGACGGGAACTGGTCAGCCGCGACATCACCGATGCCGCCAGTGGCGAAGCGCAGATCGAATCGATCATCCTCAGCGTGTCCACGGTGCAGAGCCATCCCGGCAAGACCCTGGCCGGTTGCACCTACAGCCTTGACCTGCCTGCCGAAGACGAGCCGCCCGCCACGCCCGCGCGGCCCGTCGACGGCGGCTGAACCGGCGGCCACGCCGGCTCCTGCACCCGCCACCCGAGGGTGCATGACAGGTCCCGACATCCTGCTAGACTGCACCCAACGCCCGGCCTGCCGGGTGCCTTTTTTCCAGAGATGTCAGAAGACGACAGTACAAGCTCCCCGCAGGAGCACAGCGAGAAGAAACGCAGCTGGCTTGAACGCCTCAGCGCTGCGTTTTCCGGCGAACCCCATACCCGCGACGAGCTGGTGGCGCTGCTGCGCACCGCGCAGGAAGACGGGCTCATCGCCGCCGATACCCTGAAGATGATGGAAGGTGCCATCTCGGTCGCCGAGCTGACCGTGGGCGATGTGATGATCTCGCGCTCGCAGATGGTCTCGCTGCCGGTGGAATCGCCCTTCCTGGACCTCATGCACCAGGTCGTGGAATCCGGCCATTCGCGCTTTCCCGTGCATGGCGACAACAAGGATGACATCCTCGGCATCCTGCTGGCCAAGGACCTGCTGCGTGGCGTGGTGGCCGACAACGGGCCAGGCAATGTCCGCGAACTGCTGCGGCCGGCGGTGCTGATTCCGGAATCGAAGAAGCTCAACGTGCTGCTGAAGGAATTCCGGCTGTCGCGCAACCACATGGCCATCGTGGTCGACGAGTACGGCGGTGTCGCCGGCCTGGTCACCATCGAGGACGTGCTGGAGCAGATCGTCGGCGAGATCGACGACGAACACGATGAAGCGGAGGATCCGGCGGCCGGCATCGCCATCCAGGCCGACGGTCGCTACGTGGTCGACGCGCTGACTGCCATCGAGGATTTCAACGAGCGTTTCGGTGCCAGCTTCCCGGACGATGACTACGACACCATCGGTGGCCTGGTGACCGAAGCGGTGGGGCATCTGCCGGAAGTGGGCGACGAGCTTGCGCTGGACCGTTTCATGTTCCGCGTGGCCCGTGCGGACGCCCGCCGCGTACAGGCCTTCCATGTCACGGTGCTGCCGCCGGACGAGCAGGAGCCGGCTTGAAGCGTCGCGCTGGAACGCTGCTGACCGTGTGGCTGGCCATGCTGATGCTGGCTGGCCTGCTGGGATTGCCTGCCTTCGCGCAGGCCCCTTCGGGCACCAGCGGAGCCGACGCGCAGGCAACCAGTGAACCTGCCGTTGCCGGCGTGCCGCGCATCGGCGTGGTGACGATGCAGCCCGGAACCATCTTCTTCGAACGCTTCGGCCATGACGCCATCGTGGTCGAAGATCCGCTGACCGGCGCGGCCACGTCCTACAACTTCGGTTATTTCGATCCGGGCGAGCCGGATTTCGTCAGCCGCTTTGCGCGCGGCGAGATGATGTATTACCTGGTGGCGTTGCCGTTGCAGCAGGACCTTTCCTACTACGACGAAAGCGGCCGCGGCGCGAGCGTGCAATGGCTGGACCTGCCCGCCCGGCAGGCGCAGACCATCGCCGCCGATCTGAGCGAACGGTCGCGGCCGGAAAACGCACGCTACCGCTACGATTACTACACGGCCAACTGCGCCACGATGGTCCGCGACACCCTGGACAAAGCGATGGAGGGCGGCCTGCATGCACAGCTTTCCGGACGCTCGCGTGGCAACACCTACCGCAGCGAATCCGTACGCCTGGCCTCTCCCGCGCCCTGGATGTGGCTGGGCTTCGACCTGGGACTGGGCCCGTTTGCCGACCAGCCGTTGTCGCGCTGGCAGGAAGCCTTCGTGCCGATGCGCCTGGCCGACGCGCTGCGCCAGGTGCACAACAGCGAGGGACGCCCCCTGGTGCAGTCCGAACAGCGGTTGCTTGCCCACCGCATCGCCGCCGAGCCGAAGGAACGGGCGCGGCAATGGTGGCCCTGGCTGCTGGTGGGGCTGGCGCTGGCTGCCGGCGTCATGGCGCTGCGCACCCGTCCGCGGCTGCTGGCCGTGCTGGCCACACCCTTCTGGCTGCTGTGCGGCATCGCCGGCGGCGTACTGGTGTTCCTGTGGGCGTGCAGCGACCACCATGCAGCGTGGGCGAACCGCAACCTGATGCAGCTTTCGCCGCTCTGCCTGCTGTTGCTGGCCGGCGCGTGGCAGCTGCTGCGCCGCCGCGCGCCCGGACGCTGGTTCGGCGCGATGCTGTGGCTGGTGGCCGGACTGTCACTGGCCGGACTGGTCCTGCATTGGCTGAGCCTGCAGGCGCAGTTCAACCTGCAGTGGATCGTGCTGCTGCTGCCGGTGCATGCGGCGCTGGCATGGACCCTGGGTCGCACGCCGCGCGTGCCGGCACACGGCCGCTGACGCGCGGTGCCTGGCATGTCGCATCCCGCCAATGGCAACCCCGCGTCGGTCATCAACTGCGTCCACTATGACGATGCGGGCCGACGCCATGATGTCAGCCTGGATGCGATCAGCGACGTCATCGCCAGCGGCGATGGTTTCGTATGGGTCGGCCTGTACGATCCGTCCGACGAGGTGCTGCTGAAGCTGCAGCAGGAGTTCTGCCTGCACGACCTCGCCATCGAGGACGCGCGCAACGCGCACCAGCGTCCCAAGGTGGAAACCTACGGCCATTCGCTGTTCGTGGTGGTCACCACCGCGCAGATGGTCGACGAGCACATCCAGTATGGCGAAACGCACGCCTTCGTTGGCCCACGGTTCCTGGTGACAGTGCGGCACGGCGCATCGCTGTCCTATGCGCCGGTGCGTGCGCGGGTTGAACGTGAGCCGCAGCTGCTGCGGATGGGACCATCGTACTGCCTGTACGCCGTGCTGGATTTCGTGGTCGACAACTACCTGCCAATCACCAACCGCTTCCGCGACACGCTGGATCTGCTAGAAAAGGACATCTTCGCGGAGAACTACAAGCGCACCACGGTGGTCCGCCTGTACGAGCTCAAGCGCGAACTCAACAAGATGCGCATGGCGGTGGCGCCGCTGCAGGACGTACTGGCGCAGCTGCGCCGCTACCCGGCGGAAAGCGGGCTGATACCCGATGAAGTGAAACTCTATGTCCGCGATGTGCATGACCATGCGGTGCGCATCAGCGATGTGATCGATACGCTGCGGGAGATGCTCGGCACCGCGCTGAGCGTGAATCTTTCGCTGGTGACGCTGGCGCAGGGCGAAACGGTGAAGCGGCTCGGTGCGTGGGCCGCGCTGCTGGCGGCACCGACGCTGATAACCAGTTGGTATGGCATGAACTTCACCCACATGCCGGAGCTGGACAAGCCCTGGGCCTATCCGCTGGTGATCGTTGGTGTGGCGGCGGTGTGCGTGGGCCTGTATCGCCTGTTCAAGCGCGTGAAGTGGTTGTAAGGGCGTATCGACCAACGGTCGATACCCACCACTCTGTCAAACCAACTGTACCGACCAACGGTCGATACCCACCACTCTGTCAAACCAACTGTATCGACCAACGGTCGATACCCACCGCTCTGCTCCGGTCAGGCGACGTAAACGGACTTGATGTTCATGAACTCATGGATGCCATGTTCTGCCAGCTCGCGACCGAAACCGGATTCCTTGGTCCCACCGAATGGCAAACGCGCATCGCTCTTGACGATGGCATTGACGAACGCCGCGCCGCATTCCATGCGTTGGGCAAAGGCTTCGCCACGCCGCGCATCGGCCGTCCACACGCTGCCGCCCAGGCCGAACCGGGTATCGTTGGCCACGCGCAGCGCATCGTCTTCGTCGCGCACGCGGATCACCGCCGCCACCGGTCCGAACAGCTCCTGGTCGTAGGCCGGCATGCCCGGCCCCACCTGGTCCAGCACCGTCGCCGCATAACCGGCGTGGGTACCTTCGACAGACTCGCCGCCGACCAGCACGCGCGCGCCCTTGCCAACACTTTCCTGTACCTGCCTGTGCAATTCCTCGCGCAGGTCCGCACGGGCCATCGGCGCCAGCGTAGTGTTGTCGTCCTGCGGATCGCCATAGCGGAGCTCCCCGGCGGCCTGCACGAAACGCCGGGTGAATTCATCGGCCACCGCATCCACCACGATGAAGCGCTTGGCCGCGATGCAGGTCTGCCCGCTGTTGTCGAAGCGGGACTTCACCGCTGCGGCCACGGTGCTGTCGAGGTCGGCATCGTCCAGCACCACGAAGGCATCGCTGCCGCCCAGTTCCATGACGCACTTCTTCAGCTGCTCACCGGCGTTGCCAGCAATGGAACGCCCTGCACGCTCGCTGCCGGTCAGCGTCACCGCCTTCACCCTGCGATCGCGCAGAACCTCCGCCGCCTGGTCGTTGTCGATGTGCAGCACGTCGAACACGCCGGCAGGCAGGCCTGCGTCGCGTACCACCTCGAAAATCAGGTCCGCACACTGCGGCACGTTGCTGGCGTGCTTGAGCAGGGCCACGTTGCCCGCCATGAACGCAGGCGCGAGGAAACGGAATACCTGCCAGATCGGGAAGTTCCAGGGCATCACCGCGAACACGCAGCCGATCGGTTCGTAGCGCACATAACTGCGCTGGGCCTCGGTCGGAATGGACTGCGGCTGCAGATATTCCGCGGCGTGGCCGGCATAGAACTCGCACGCGGCGGCGCATTTGTCCACTTCGGCCAGCGCCTCGGCCTTCAGCTTGCCCATCTCGCGGGTCATCGTCCGCTGCAGGTCGTCGCGACGGCGGCGCAACTGCGCGGCGATGGCCGTCAGCAGCGACGCGCGGTCCTGCAGCGAACGGGCTGCCCAGCCGGGAAACGCATCGGCCGCCGCCTGCAGGCGCCGTTCGATGCCCGAGCTGTCCAGCAGCTCATGGCGGTAATCCACCTTGCCGGTGGTCGGGTTGACGATTTCGACAGTCATCGGATGTCTCCTTGAAACAGGCCGCCATTGTGCGCCTGCCCTCGTGAGTCCGATGTTGCGTGGCAGGGCCGCAGCCCCGCGCCGCACCCGGCAGGCGGCTCAGCCCTTGTCCTGCCGGGCCAGCTGCAGGTCGCGCTGGCGGCGTTTGTCGGCCCGCGCGGTGACGTACCAGCCGATCACCGCGGCGACGGCCACCACCGACACCATCAACGTTGCCAGCGCGTTGATCTTCGGGCTGATGCCCATGCGGACCGAGGCGAACACCTTCATCGGCAGCGTGGTGGAACTGGGGCCGGCGACGAAGCTGGCGATCACCACGTCATCCAGCGACAGCGTGAACGCCAGCAACCAGCCGGCCAGCAGTGCCGGCGCGATGATCGGCAGGGTGATCTTCAGGAACACCGTCAGGCGGCTGGCCCCCAGGTCCATTGCCGCTTCTTCCAGCGATATGTCCAGTTCCTGCAGGCGCGACGAAACCACCACGGTGACGAACGCCAGGGTAAAGGTGACGTGGGCGAGCCAGATGGTCGCCGCACCGCGCGCGGGAAACCCCGGCACGCCGCCCATCGACACCAGCAGCGTCATCAGCGAGATCCCCAGGATGACATCGGGCATCACCAGCGGCGCGGTGATCAGCGCGCTGAAGGCCGATTTTCCACGAAAACGCTGGAAGCGGGTCATCACCATGGCGGCCATGGTGCCCAGCACGGTGGCGGCGCAGGCGGTCCAGAAGGCGACCTTCAGGCTCATCCACAGTGCATCCATCAAGGCACGGTCGTTGAACAGTTCGCCGTACCAGCGGGTGGAAAATCCCGCCCACACCGTGGCCAGCCGCGAACTGTTGAAGGAGAACAGCACCAGCAGCAGGATCGGCAGGTACAGGAACGCAAAGCCCAGCGCCAGCGCGCCCCACCCCATCCAGCGGTAACCGCGCAGGGTATTCATGCCTGCCGTCCTTCCAGCAGGCGCTGCTGGGAACGGTTGAACAGGAAGATCGGCACCAGCAGCAGCAACAACATCACCACCGCCACCGCCGAGGCGACCGGCCAGTTGCGGTTGTTGAAGAATTCGCCCCACAGCACCCGGCCGATCATCAGCGTGTCCGGGCCACCGAGCATTTCCGGTATGACGAATTCACCCACCGCCGGAATCATCACCAGCATGCAGCCGGCGATGATGGCCGCCTTCGACAGCGGCAGGGTGATGCGCAGGAAGGCCTGCCACGGCCGCGCGCCGAGGTCGTAGGCAGCCTCCAGCAGCCGCTGGTCGTGCTTGACCAGGTTCGCGTACAACGGCAGCACCATGAACGGCAGGTAGCAGTACACGATGCCGATGTAGGCCGCCGTGGGCGTGTACAGGATGCGCAGTGGCTGATCGATCAGCCCGATCTTCAGCAGCAGCTGGTTGAGCAGGCCGTTGCGGTCCAGGATGCCGATCCACGCATATACACGGATCAGGAACGACGTCCACGACGGCAGCACCACCAGCATCATCATGACGTTGCGCGAGGACGGCGACATCCTGGCGATGGCATACGCCATCGGGTAGCCGATCAGCAGGGTGAGCACGGTGGAGACCGCGGCGATCCGGAAGGAGCTCAGGTAAGCCAGCAGGTACTGCGGGTCGCGCGCCAGCTGCAGGTAGTTTTCCAGGTTGAGCCGGAGCGAGAACGCACCATCCACGTACTGCAGCAGCCAGGTATAGGGCGGCGAGCCCACCCGGGTATGCGCGAAGGAAATCATCAGGATGATCGCGAACGGCACCGCGAAGAACAGCAGCAACCACAGGTAGGGTACGCCGATGACGTTGGCGCGCAGGCCCGGCAGCCAGCGCTTCAGGCCGGTCGTGCTCATGAGGTGAGCACCACGCCGTCGTTGTCGCGCCAATGCACCCACACCGCATCGCCCCAGGTCAGGCCATCGCTGGCCCAGCGCTGCGAGTTGGCGAAGTTGGCCAGCACCCTGGCGCCACTGGGCAGGCGCACGTGGTAGACCGAATGACTGCCGAAGTAAGCGATGTCTTCGATGACGCCCTGCGCCTTGTTGGTATGCCCCTCGGGCTCGTCCTTGCCGATCATGACCTTTTCCGGGCGCAGCGCGAATGCGACCGGCTGCCCTTCATAGCAGGTGATGCCGTGGGCGATGTAGATCGGCGCCGGAAACATCGGCGTACGCACGGTGACATATTCCGGCAGATCCTCATCGATCACGCCATCGAAGGTGTTCACCGATCCGATGAAACCGGCGACGAAACGGTTGGCCGGCTGCTCGTACACTTCGTCGGGTTTGCCGACCTGCTGGATCCAGCCGGCGTCCATCACCGCGATGCGGGTGGCCATGGTCATCGCTTCTTCCTGGTCATGGGTGACCATCACGCACGTCACGCCGGACGTCTCGATGATGTTGACCAGTTCCAGCTGCATCTGCGAACGCAGTTTCTTGTCCAGCGCGCCCATGGGCTCGTCGAGCAGCAACAGTTTCGGCCCCTTGGCCAGCGACCGCGCAAGCGCCACGCGCTGCTGCTGGCCGCCGGACAACTGATGGGGCCTGCGCCTGGCCAGCTGTGTCATGTGCACCAGTTCCAGCATCTCGCCCACGCGACGCTGGATGGCATCGGTCGCCAGGCCATCCTGCCTGAGCCCGAAGGCGATGTTCTGTTCCACGGTCATGTGCGGGAACAGGGCGTAGGACTGGAACATCATGTTGACCGGGCGCTTGTACGGCGGCAGCGCATCCAGGCGCTGGCCATCGAGCACGATGCTGCCTTTCGTCGGCGTTTCGAAGCCGCCCAGGCAGCGCAGCAACGTGGACTTGCCGCTGCCCGATCCGCCCAGCAGCGCGAAGATCTCGCCCTTGCGCACGTCCAGGCTGACATCGTCCACGGCGACGAAGCCATCGAACTCCTTGCGCAGGTCGCGGATGGACAGGTAACCGGGCTCGTCCGCCATCGCGACGGTGGTGGCTTCCGGTTGGGCTTCGACGGACATGGCAGGCTCCGGGAGCAGGCAGTGGACAGCGGCAAGCATTCTAACGGCAGCCGGTGACAGTCGCGCAGCGGGGCAGAGCCCCGCTCTACAAGGGTGCGGGGGCTTCTTCCCAGCCCAACCCCAGGCTCTTCTGCAGCGCCACGTAACGCACCAGCAACTGCAGGCGCGCCTGCGCCAGCCCATCCTGGGCATCAAGGCGTTGCCGCTGCACGTCCAGCAGATCGATCTGCGAGGCGGCGCCCGCCTGCCTGCGCTGCACCATCAGCGCCGCCGCGCGCGAGGCCGACGCTTCGGCACGCATGGTCGCCTGCAGCTGCTGCCTTGCCGCCCCGAAGCGCGCCAAGGCCGTGTTGGCATCCTGCAGTGCCGCCAGCACCGTGCCCTCATAGGCCGCCAGCCGTGCCTCGTTACCAGCGCGCGCCTGCGCCACGCGCGCCTTGTTGACGCCGAAATCGAACAGCGACCAGCGCAGGAACGGCGCAACGATGGTTGCCGCCGAGTCCCGGCCAAGGTCCGAAAGCGAGCCGGCACCGGCGCCGATGGTACCCAGCAGCGTCACCTGCGGGAAATACGCCGAAAGCGCCTGGCCGATCTGCGCCGACGATGCCGCCAGTTCGCGCTCGGCCTTGCGGATATCCGGGCGACGTCGAATCAGCGCAGCCGCGTCATCCACCACGACGGTGGCTGGCAGCTGCGGCAAGGGCCTGTCCGCGGCCAGCCGCGCATCCAGCGCACCCGGCTCGCGGCCGACCATCAACGCCAGCACATCGCGCGCCTCGTCCGCCTGCGCCTGCAACGGCGCAATAAACGCCTGCTGCTGTTCCCGCTGCGCCTGCGCGCGCTCCACCTGCAGGTCCGAATCGGCACCGCGTTCACGGCGCTGGCGCGACAGCGCCAGGGCATCGTCTGCGGCGCGCAGGTTGTCTTCGGCCAGGGCAATGCGCTCGCGCGTGCTGCGGTAGCCC
>JAFAFF010000039.1 GCA_023423605.1 Pseudomonadota bacterium | reverse complement strand
GAGCCGTAGTGGATGGGCATGTCCCAGCCTCCGAAGTCGACCATCTTGGCGCCAAGGGCGCGGTGGGTATCGTTGAGCAGCGTCTTCTGGGTCATGACCGGTCCGGCAGCAGGAAAACAGGAAGCACCCATTATCCCAGATCGGTTGCAGCCAGGCGCGCCGCAGCGCAGCGGGACGCCGCGCCGCGATACCTGCGGCCTGCCCTGTCCGCCGGCTCAGGCCGCTTCCACCTGCAGCAGCGCGCCCTGCACGGCCACCACGCGCACGCGGGTACCGGCCGGCAGATCCATCCCCGTCACCTGCCACCACGCATCATCGATGCTTACCCGGCCCTGCCCGGCCACGATGCCCTGCTGCAGCACTGTCACCCGGCCCACAAGTTGCGCGGTGCGCTGGTTCAACAGCGGGGCATCGCTGGGCCGCGCACGCGACCGGCCCCAGCGGCGATAGCACTGGATGGCCACCACGCTGAACACCACGAACGCCACCACCTGCCACAGCAACGGCACATCCGCCACGAACGCCACGATCAGGAACACCACGGCGGCACCGATGCCGATCCACAGCATGAACGCACCGGGTGCCAGCGCTTCGGCGGCGAACAGGACCAGGGCCAGTGCCCCCCAACCCACCACTTCCCAGCGCATGTCAGTCTCCAAAGCGCGGCGGCACCGCGCGCACGGGCTTCTCATCCTGTCTGGCGAAGGCATTCCTGGCCAGTTCGGCTACTCCGGCGATCGAACCGATCACGCCGCTGGCCTCCATCGGCATCAACACGAGTTTCTGGTTGGGCGAAGTCGCCAGTTCCTTGAATGCTTCGACGTACTTCTGCGCGACGAAGTAGTTGATGGCCTGCACATCGCCTTCGGCGATCGCCGCGGACACCATCTGCGTTGCCTTGGCTTCCGCCTCGGCCAGGCGTTCGCGCGCCTCGGCATCACGGAACGCAGCTTCGCGACGGCCTTCGGCTTCCAGCACCGTCGCCTGCTTCTCGCCATCGGCGCGCAGGATTTCCGACTGCCGGGCGCCCTCGGCTTCGAGGATCTGCGCACGCTTCTCGCGCTCGGCCTTCATCTGCCGGGCCATCGCATCGAGCAGGTCGCGCGGCGGCTGGATGTCGCGGATCTCGATGCGGTTGACCTTCAGGCCCCAGGGATTCGTGGCCTGGTCGACCACGCTGAGCAGCTGCGCGTTGATGACCTCTCGCTGGCTGAGCGATTCATCCAGGTCCATCGAACCGATCACGGTGCGGATGTTGGTCTGCACCAGGGCAATCATCGCCACTTCCAGGTTGGCGACCTCGTAGGCGGCCTTGGCGGCGTCGAGCACCTGGAAGAACACCACGCCATCCACGCGAACGGCAGCGTTGTCCTTGGTGATCACTTCCTGGCTGGGTACGTCCAGTACCTGCTCCATCATGTTCACCTTGCGTCCCACACCGTAGACGATGGGGACCAGAAAATGCAGGCCCGGTGTCATGGTGTGGGTATAACGGCCGAACCGTTCGACGGTCCATTCATGGCCCTGCGGCACCATCCGCACGGCCTTGAACAGGATGATCACGGCCACGACGGCCAGCACCGCAGTGAAGAACACAGTCGGGAACATCACGCTTTCCTTATCTCAGACGTCCAGCCGCCAGCATAGCGCGCGCACGCCGCGACGGCGCGCCGGAACGGCAGGATCAGATCCGGGTCGTGGCCAGGAAGCGCTCGCGGTCCTGCTGCGTGCGACGCCGGATCTCCTCCAGGGCCTGGCTTTCGGTCGCTTCCAGCATCGCCTCGAACAGGCGCTGGAAGTGGTGGCGCATGGCGTTGCGCGCGGCCATCGGGTCGCGTGCGCGCAGTGCTTCGAAGATCGCCATGTGCTCGTCGGCGCGGCTGGCGCCGTCGTCGTGGCAGACCCGGGCGTAGACCTCGGTCACCCCAGACCCTGCCCGGTGATCTGTTCGATGGCCGCTCGGTCGGCACGCTGGCCGGCCTGGGTGGCCTGGCCGCCGTGGCCGGTACGTTGATCACCACCTGGCTGGTGCCGGTGCTGACCCGCCATTCCTACGCCCCGATCTTCATCCTCGTTGCCGCGCTGGTACCGCTGTCACTGGCCGCGCTGTGGTGGTGGACGGGCCCGATCCACAAGCTCGACCGTCGCCTCGGCTGAGCCTGCCCTTTCCTTCATTCCCCCGCCAACCAAGGAGTTTCCCGCATGTCGTTCCAGGACAAGGTGGCCATCGTCACCGGTGGTGGCCGTGATATCGGCCGTGCCGTCTCGATCAAGCTGGCCGCTGCCGGCGCACGCGTCTGCATCAACTACGCCAACGATGAAGCCAGCGCGCAGGACACGCTGGCGCAGATCCAGGCGGCCGGTGGCCAGGCCATCGTGCACCGCGCCGACGTCACCGATGCCACCGCCGTGGCCGGTCTGGTGGCCGCCACCCAGGCCGCGTTCGGTGAGCGCATCGACCTCCTGGTGAACGTGGCCGGCGGCATGGTGCAGCGTCGCCCGTTGGCCGAGATCGATCCGGCGTTCTTCCACACCGTGATGGACCTGAACCTGACCTCCACCTACCTGACCACGCACGCCGTGGTGCCGCACATCGGCGAAGGCGCGGCCATCGTCAATTTCGCGTCGCAGGCCGGCCGTGATGGCGGTGGCCCGGGCGCGTCGATCTACGCCACCGCCAAGGCGGCGGTGATGACCTTCACCCGCGCGATGGCCAAGGAACTGGGGCCGAAGGGCATCCGCGTGAACGCGCTGTGCTGCGGCATGATCGCCACCCGCTTCCATGACGAATTCACCAGGCCGGAAGTGCGCACCGCGGTGGCCGGCAACACCCCGCTGCGCCGCCAGGGCGTGCCGGACGAAGCCGCCGATGCGGCGCTGTTCCTGGCCTCGGATGCAGCGGCCTTCATCACCGGTGCGAACCTGGACGTCAATGGCGGCACCTGCTTCTCCTGACCTGAGCGGACACCTGCCCATGCGCTGGATCACCCTGCTTTCGCTGGCCCTCGGCGCTGCCGTGGCTGCCCCCGCCACCCAGGCCGCTCCGGTCTGGGTCACCGCCTGGACCGCTTCGCCCGCACCCGACCGCAAGGACGGTACGGCGGATGCGCCGGTACAGTTCGCCGCTCAGACCGTGCGCCAGGACATCCGCGTCGGCAGCAAGGGGCAGGCGCTGCGCCTGCGCATCAGCAACGAACTGGGCGATGCACCGCTGCATGTGCAGGACATCCGCGTGCGCCTGAAGGACGGCAGCGCTGCGGCCCTGCCGGTCACCGTCGATGGCCGCCGTTCCATCGACGTGCCGGTCGGCGCGGCGCTGCTGAGCGATCCGCTGCCGCTGGCGGTCAGCGCGTTGCAGGAGATCAGCGTGACGGCATATTTCCCGCAACCGACCCGGCCAGCAGTGCGACGCACCGTGGTGCGCGTGGTCGATGGCCGGCAGGATGAGGTGGCCGACACGGTACGCGTCAACTACCAGCAGAATGTGTTCTCGGCGGTGCTGGTACAGCGCGAAGAGCGCCCGCAGGTGATCGTCGCGCTGCGCGATTCGATCACCGAAGGCGCGACCGCCACCCGCGGCTCCTTCAACCAGTGGCCGGAGCGCCTGGCGCAGCGCCTGCAGCAGGCCTGCCCGGACCGCTTCGTGGTGCTCAACCAGGGCATCAGCGGCAACAAGCTGCTGGACCATGGCCGCAGCCACAGCGCGCTGTCACGCCTGGACCGCGATGTGATCGCCGTGGCCGATGCCGACCAGGTGATCCTGTTCGAAGGCATCAACGACATCCGTCATGGTGGCGGTGCGCAGCCGCTGCCCGGTCGCACCGACCAGAACATGCGGCTGGGCTACCGGCAGGTGGCCGCGCGGTTGCATGCGCACGGCATCCGCGCCTGGCTGGGCACGCTGACGCCATTCGGTGGCTCGGAGCGCTACGAGCCGGTATCGGCGACCACCCGCGCGTCGATCAACCAGTGGGCACGCGGCAACGACAATGGATTCGATGGCGTGGTCGATTTCGATGCGGCGCTGCGTGACCCGACGCAGCCGGAATCGCTGCCGGCCAACATCACCCGGATCATCTCCATCCGAACGACGAAGGCTACCGGCGCATGGCCGAAGCGATCGACCTGGAAATGCTGGGCTGCAGGGCGCCGCGCGGAAATGCCGTCGCAGCCTTCTGTAACGCCGCGTCGGCACCAGGGACCATCACATCGGCATCATGCGTTTTTCCGGAAACGCCAGGCCATCACACCGGCTGGCGCGGCCCGAACATGATCACCGCCATGCCGGCCAGGCACAGTGCGGCGCCCAGCAGATCCCAGCGGCTGGGACGGATGCCATCGACCAGCCACAGCCAGAACAGCGCGGTGCCGATGTAGACGCCACCGTAGGCCGCATACACGCGGCCGCTGGCCGTCGGGTGCAGGGTCAGCAGCCAGGCGAACAATGCCAGGCTGGCGGCGGCCGGCACCAGCAACCAGACGCTGCCGCCTTTGCGCAGCCACAGCCACGGCAGATAACAGCCGGCGATCTCGGCCAGCGCGGTCAGCAGGAACAGGGCCAGCGTCTTCATGCCTTCTCCGCCGCCTTGGCGTGCTGCCACAGCGCTTCCTGCGCCTCCAGGTCCATCGCCGCCAACGCGTCGCCCTGCGTTTCAGCCTGCGCTTCCATTGCCCGGAAGCGCCGCTCGAACTTGTGGTTGGCACCGCGCAGCGCCGCGCCCAGGTCGATGTCGGCATGGCGCGCCAGGTTGGCGCAGACGAACAGCAGGTCACCCAGTTCTTCCTGCAGCCGCGCCTTGTTGCCGGCGACGTCGCCGCGCTCGAATTCCTCGCGCAGTTCCTGCAGTTCCTCGGCCGCCTTGTCCAGCACCGGCAGCGGGCCTGGCCAGTCGAAACCGACCTTGGCCGCACGCGCCTGCAGTTTCACCGCGCGCTGCCATTCGGGCAGCCCACGCGAGATACCGGCCAGTGCCGAGGTGTCCTGGTCGCCCTTGGCGGCGCGCTCGGCGCGCTTGATCGCATCCCAGTTGCGCATCACGCCATCGGCATCGTCCACGCTGGCATCGGCGAACACGTGCGGGTGGCGGCGCTGCATCTTGTCGCTGATCGCGCGGGCCACGTCGGCGAAGGCGAACGCGCCCTGCTCTTCGGCCATGCGCGCATGGAACACCACCTGCAGCAGCAGATCACCCAGTTCGTCGCACAGGTCATCGAGGTCACCACGGTCGATGGCATCGGCAACCTCGTAGGCCTCTTCGATGGTGTACGGGGCGATGGTGGCGAAGTTCTGTTCCAGATCCCAGGGACAGCCGTCCCGTGGGTCACGCAGGCGCGCCATGATCGCCAGCAGGCGGCCCAGTTCGGTCACTGCGTCGGTTCCGCTCATCGCTGCTCCTCGTGATCGTCCGCCATCCAGCCGCGCCAGGGCAGACGGGTATCGCCCAACGCAATGAAATCGCCGTTGAGCAGGCTCTCGCGCCGGTTGTACCGGAACGGCTTGCCGCTGGTGGCGGACAACACCGCGCCACCAGCGGCATGCAGCACGCACTGGCCGGCGGCGGTATCCCATTCGCTGGTAGGCCCCAACCGCGGATAGACATCGAGATCGCCTTCGGCAATTCGGCAGAACTTCAGCGATGAGCCCTGCGCCACGGTCTGGATGTCACCCATCCGCTGCAGCAGTGCCTGGGTCCGCGGTGAACGGTGCGAACGGCTGGCGGCCACCCGCAGCGGTGCCTGCGCGGGAACCCGGGTATGCAGGACCGTATCGTGCAGTCCCTGGCGGCGGAATGCCTGCTCGCCACGCATGGCGTGCCAGACCAGTCCGCTTGCCGGCGCAAGCACCACGCCGAAGGTCGCCGCGCCCTGGTAGATGAGGGCGATGTTGACGCTGAACTCACCGTTGCGCTTGACGAATTCGCGGGTGCCATCAAGCGGGTCCACCAGCCAGTACGCCCCCCAGTGACGCCGGGTCTCCCAGTCCACCAGGGTCGATTCTTCGGACAGGATCGGCAGGTCCGGGGTCAGGCGCGACAAGCCATTGAGGATCACCTGGTTGGCGGCCAGGTCGGCAGCAGTCACCGGGCTGTCATCGTCCTTCAGCACCACGTCGAAGCCCGACGCATAGACCTGCATGATGGCAGCTGCCGCGTCCTGGGCGATGGCGATGACCGTCTCGCGCAGGTCGCTGGTGATGCGGACGTGGGTCATCGCGACCGCGACCGGCAGGCGCGGGGGTGTTTCGTCCTGTTCATCGCGCGCCCCGCTCCAGCCACTGGCGCGCTATGAACAGTGCGGCCAGCGAACGGCCTTCGGAAAAATCATCGCGCAGCATCAACTGGTCCAGCTCGGCAAGCTTCCACGGCACCACTTCCAGCTCCTCGGGCTCATCCCCTGGCAGCCGCTGCGGATACAGATCACGGGCCACCACCAACCAGGACTGGTGGCTCATGTAGGTCGGCGCCAGCGTCATCGCCCTCAGCACATCCACGCGGCGGGCACCGTAGCCGGCCTCTTCCTTCAGCTCGCGGTCGGCGGCCTGTTCCGGTGTCTCGCCGGCGTCGATACGACCCTTTACCAGCCCCAGTTCATAACGATGCATGCCGGCGGCGTACTCGCGCACCAGCAGGACGGTTTCCGCATCGAGCATGGGCACCACCACCACCGCACCGTGCCCGCTGCCGACCAGGCGCTGGAAAACGCGGCGTTCGCCATTGGAGAATTCGAGGTCCAGGTGCTGGCGCTTGAACGGCCCGTTCTCCTCATCGGTGATGCGGTGGATGATGGGCAGCGGACGGCTCATGCGGTAACCCCGGCCAGGGCCGATAGAATGTACGGAGGCAGCAACGTGTTCATGAGCCTGAAATGCTAGCAGACCCGCCCCCCTTCCCGCAGGAAGCGCCTGGTTTCCCTGTTCCTGCGGAAACCCGATCCGTCCTTCCGCTACCGCCGGCATACACGATGCCGGCATCCATCCTGGAGAATTCCGCATGCGCGTGACCCGCTGTCCGGTTCCGCTTGCCCTGCAGGCGGGCCAGACGCTTGCCCTGCCCGAAGAAACCGCCAACCACCTGGTGCGCGTCATGCGGCTGCAGGAAGGCGATGGCTGTGTACTGTTCAATGGCGACGGCAACGATTACCCGGCCACCCTGGTGGCCGTGGGCAAACGCGAGGTGCAGGTGCGCGTGGACCAGGCCGTGCCGCTGGCGAATGAATCCAGCCTGCACATGACCCTGCTGCAGGGCGTGGCCCGGGGCGAAAAGATGGACCTGATCCTGCAGAAGGCCACCGAGCTGGGCGTGCGGGCGATCGTACCGGTGAACGCCGAACGCACCGAAGTAAAACTGGCTGGTGCCCGCGCGGAAAAGCGCGTGACCCACTGGAACCACGTCGTGCAGTCGGCGTGCGGACAATCCGGACGTGCGGTGATCCCGACCGTGGGCGCGCCGCTGCCGCTGGCCCAGGCCGTGGCGTCGCTTCCTGCCGAAACGCTGCGGCTGACCCTGGATCCGCAGGGCACGCACCGCCTGGCCACCCTGGAATCCACGCCAGCGGGCGGCATCGTCATCGCCATCGGGCCGGAAGGTGGCTGGTCGCCCCGCGACCGCGCACAGCTGGCAGCCGCCGGATTCGAAGGGCTGCAACTGGGCCCGCGCATCCTGCGCACGGAAACCGCCGGGCTGGCCGCGATAGCAGCGCTGCAGGCACGCCTGGGCGATATGGGTTGAACCGTGAGCCGGGCCATGTAGAGCGGGGCTCTGCCCCGCTGCGCGGTGAGGCCCCAGCCGGGCAGAGCCCGGCGCTACACGACCGGGATATGTAGAGCGGGGCTCTGCCCCGCTGCACGCTGAGGCCCCAGCCGGGCAGAGCCCGGCGCTACACGACCGGGATACGTAGAGCGGGGCTCTGCCCCGCTGCGCGGTGAGGCTTCAGCCGGGCAGAGCCCGGCTCTACAGTGAATCCAGCGCGTTTTCCAACGCGTCCAGGTTCGGCAGCAACGCGCTCTGTTCTCCCAGCAACACGCGCATGTGCACGCTGTCCGGCAGGGTCTCTTCGGACGCGTCGGCCAGCAGGCCGTCGCGCGGCACCGAAATGAGCTGCGGAAAACTCTGCGTGAGCAGCGCGAAGTACGGCCGTTGGGCGTTGCCGGAAACCGACTTGAGCACCACCACCTTGTTGTTGGCTGCCACGGCTTCTTCACCGAGGCCGGAAAGACGTGCGAAGGACACCAGCGGCACCCTCCAGCCATGCCAGGCCAGTTCGCCGAGCAACCAGCCCGGCGCGTCGGCAAGCGGTTCCACTGCGGCCTTGGCCATCATTTCCGCCACCGTCGCGTTGGGCAGCAGAACACGCTCCGGACCGGACTGGATCAGGACGCCGCGGATCTCGTCATTGTTGGTATAGCTCACTGGCCTTCTCCCTGTGCGACCGGTGCCCAGCGTGCGCCGATGGCCTGCGCAAGCTCCTGTGGTTCGCCGGCGAACAATCCTGCGGCTACCACCGCCGTGGCGGCCGCAGGGTCGTAGCAACCCTCGCCGACCTGTCCGCCCACCCATGCACCGGCTTCGGCCAGCGTCAGCGCCGGTTCCACCTGCGCAAGGTCCGCTCCGCTGAGCAGGATCACCGCACTTTCTGCGGCCGGCAGCGTCGCCAGCTCCAGGCCGCGGACCTGCGTCTGGAAGTGCAGCCCACCATCGCGCAGGCCAACCGCGGTGTCGTCGGACAGGATGTACACATGGCCCTGGAGCACATCGGTGCCAGCTTCGGCCAGCGCCACCGGCAATGCCGATACGCGCGCCATCTGCTTGACCAGGTTGCCGTAACGCGCGCCGTCCAGCGGCATGCGTACCAGCACCGGCGCTTCCAGCTGTGCGGGCAGCGCGCCCAGCAGGCGCCGCAGTGCGTCCGGTCCGCCGATGCCGGCCAGCACCACCACCGCGCCGCGCGCCCCGCGCCCGGCGCCCGACACCGGCTCGATGTCCACCAGGCTCAGCGCGGATTCGAAGCTCGACGCCCGCTCCTGCGTGCCGCCCGTGGGCGATGCTGGCCTGGCAGGCTCCACGTCGTCTTCCAGCAGCGCCCAGGTGCTGTGGTCAGCCAGCAGCGCCGATGCAGCCGGGGCCGTTGCGGATTCAGGCAGCGGCTCGGGGAACATGCTGTCGCCGGGCACCGCGTGCGCGGCATCGGCGGCTTCATGCAGATGGAACGACAGCGGCGCATCGGTTTCCGGGCGCAGCGTGGCGTCCGGCAGGCCAGGCTCCGGCAGCAGCTCTTCCTCTTCCTCGGCACCCGGGGGAAGCACGCTGCGATGTCCATGCAGCTTGGCCGCCAGATGGCGGGCCCAGCGCTGCATCTCCCAGCCTTCCCGGCGTGCGGCCAGTTCCGCTTCATCGAACACCAGCACGAAATCCGGCGACGACAGCGCGTCTTCCAGGCGTTCCAGCGCGTCTTCCACGGCAGGTTCCAGCGCCACCACCACTGCATGCGGCGCACAGGCCAGCAGGGCTTCGGGGGTCAACGCATGCGGATCTTCTTCCAGCACCAGCTCGATACCCGCCAGCGCGAGTGCTTCGCGCAGCCGTTCGCGGGCGGGCCCCGGGCGCGCCAGCAGCGCGACGGCCGGTGGCGGCATCACATCATTCACGGACACGGGCTATCCCCAACAGGTCGTACACATTGCGCATCAGATCCAGTTCCTGGTACGGCTTGCCCAGATAGCGCTGCACGCCGATTTCGAAAGCGCGCTGGCGATGCTTGTCGCCGCTGCGCGAGGTGATCATCACGATGGGCACGCCGCGGTAGCGCGGATCGGCCCGCATCGCGGTGGCCAGTTCGTAGCCATCCATGCGCGGCATTTCGATATCGAGCAGCATCAGGTCCGGTACGCGCTCTTCCAGGCGTTCCAGTGCTTCGACGCCATCGCGGGCCACGGTGACATCGAAGTTGTGGCGTTCCAGGATGCGGCCGGTGACCTTGCGCATGGTCAGCGAATCGTCCACCACCATCACCACCGGCACCTGGCGCTGCTGCGCCTGTGCGGCGGCCGGCAGCGGCCGCTGCGGGTTGGCGATGAAGCGACGGACCAGCGGCGCCACGTCCAGGATCACCACCACGCGGCCATCACCGGTGATGGTGGCACCGTAGATGCCCGGCACCGACGCGATCTGCAGGCCCACCGGCTTGACCACGATTTCGCGGTTGCCCAGTACCTGGTCGATCGCCACCGCCGCGCGCAGATCGCCGGCGCGGACCAGCAGCAGCGGTACCTGCGCCTGTCCTTCGGCACGCGCAGCCGCCTGCCCCACCAGGCTGCCGAGGTCGTACAGGGTGTAGTCCTCGCCGCTGTAGCGGTAGCTGCCCTCGCCGGCTTCGAAGCGCTCCCGCGAGATGCGCCCGATGCCGCTGACCGATGCGACCGGAACCGCGAACGTGGTTTCGCCGATCTGCACGAACACCGCCTGGGTCACCGCCAGCGTCTGCGGCAGGCGCAGCGTGAAGCGGGCGCCCTGGCCGCGGACGGAGTGGATTTCCACGCTGCCGCCGAGCTGGCGGACCTCGTTGCGCACCACGTCCATGCCCACGCCGCGACCGGCCAGCTGGCTCAACTGGTCCGCCGTGCTGAAGCCGGCGGCGAAGATCAGGCTGTCCAGTTCCTCATCAGCCAGCACGGCATCGGCCTGCACCAGGCCGCGCTCGATGGCGCGGCGACGGATGGCCTCACGGTCCAGCCCGGCGCCATCGTCGGCCACCTCCAGGACGATTTCCGATCCTTCGCGATGCAGGCGCAGGGAAATCTCGCCTTCTTCCGGCTTGCCGGCGGCACGCCGCTGTTCGACCGATTCCAGGCCATGGGCCACGGAGTTGCGCAGCATGTGTTCCAGCGGCGCCACCATGCGGTCCAGGACATTGCGGTCCAGTTCGCCATGGGTACCTTCCAGGGTCAGGTGCACCTGCTTGCCGGTGTCCATGCCGGCCTGCCGCACCACGCGGCGCAGGCGCGGCACCAGGCCATCGAACGGCACCATGCGCGCACGCATCAGTCCGTCCTGCAGCTCCGAGCTGACGCGCGACTGCTGCTGCAGCAGCGAATCGTACTGGCGCGAAAGATCGTCCAGCACACCTTGCAGGCCCCCCAGGTCGGCCGCCGATTCGTTGAGCGCGCGGCTCAGCTGCTGCAGCGTGGAGAACCGGTCGAGTTCAAGCGGATCGAAGGTCTGGTCCGCCTGTTCCTGCTCGCGCTGGTAACGCGCCACGATCTGCGCTTCGGTTTCCAGGTCCAGGCGACGCAGCTGGTCGCGCAGGCGCGCATTGGTGCGTTCCAGTTCGCCCATCGCACCGCGGAATGCACCCAGCTGCTGCTCAAGCCGCGAGCGGTAGATGGCCACTTCACCTGCGTGGTTGACCAGCCGGCCGAGCAGGTCGGCACGCACGCGCACCTGTTCCTGCTGCGGACGCAAGGTGCCATCCTCATCACCAGCGCCTTCCACCGGCAGCGGTTCGGAGAGTGGCTGGCTGGCGATGCCCGCGACATCTTCGGGGGCCGGCGTGTCGGCGTCGGATGCGCTGTCGTCCACGCTCGTCGCGTCCATCGCCGCGCCAGCAACGGCGCCTGGCGTGGTCGCATCGACCGGTTCGCTGCCGGCTCCATCGGCCTGCTCGTGGGTGCGGGCGTCGAAGGCTGCGACCAGATCGTCCGCCGCCGGCACCTGACGGTGTGCCCCGGTCAGCAGCAGCAACTGGTGCAGGCGATCGAAGCCACGCTCCAGCAGGTGCACGTCGCTGCGATCCAGGCGGATGCGGCCCACCGCCACCGCTTCCAGCAGCGATTCGATGCCGTGGCCGAGATCGCCGACGGCATTGATGCCTGCCATGCGCGCGCCGCCCTTCAACGTGTGCAGGTCGCGCTGCAGACCGGCCAGCACCTCACGATCATCCGGCGCGCCGCGCAGCTCGTTGATCAGCCCATCGCAGTGATCCAGCAGATCCTTGCCTTCTTCGACGAAGATATCGACCAGCTCGCGGTCCAGTACCCGGAAATCCAGGGAATCCGCTGCAGCTGCCGCGACCTCGTCCGAGCGCTCGGCGGTATCCGCCGCAGCTTCAGCGATACCGGGGGTTTCCATTTCGAAGAACGGCTCGTGGACATTGGCATCCACGGTAGCGTCCGCGTCGGTCCCGGCAACGGCTTCCACCTCGCCGGGCTCGCTGTCGGCTCCGGCGAAGGCGTCGGCTTCACCTGCCTCATCCTCATGGCCGTGGACGGAAAGCACCTGGAACGCTTCATCGGCGTCGGTGCCGTCGATGACATGCAGGCCCTCGTCAAGGGCTTCCTGCAACGGCACGGCATCACCAAACGATGGCACCGGGGGCAACGCTTCCTGCCATTCCGCTTCACGCGCCGGCACGTCCTCGTCGGCTGCCGGCAACTGCACCTCCTCCACGACGGGCTGCTGGTCGAACGGCAGCGAGGCGCGCGCGGTGTCATCGAGATACAGCGAAAGATCTTCGGCCCCGGTGAGCTGGACGTCCGTTTCCGTCAGCGACGGCGCATCGATGGACGGCGCGGGCACCCCAGGCGTATCCATTACCGTTTCCACCGCTGGCAGCTGCCAGCGCTCATCCCCGCCATCCTCCCCGGAGACCAGGTAGGCCGACAGATCGGCGGCACCGGTCAGTTCAACGTCATCGGCCAGGCTCAGCCCGCCTTCGTCCACCCTTGCATCGGCGATGTGCGTCGGCGAAGCTGCGTCGGCAGCATCGACCGACGCCTCCATGAGCGCCTCGCCTGCCGGTTCGGCTTCAGCTTCAGGCTCGGCTTCAGGCTCGACATCGACGTCAGCCACACCGTCCGCAGCCGCCGCTTCATCGATGCCCTCATCGGAAGAAAGCGCGCCAGCAGGCATCACGTCGCCGGCCTCCAGCGAACCGCCAACGTCGGCAGGCTCGTCCAGCTCCTCCAGTCCGTCCAGCTCTTCCAGGTCGTCCATCACCGGCCAGCGTGCTTCCGGCAGGGTTGCCGCCAGTGCCTGCAGGCGTTCGGCCAGTGCCTGCTGCGCGGGCACGCGTGGCTGTTCGGCCTGCAGCGCAACCATCGTGGCCTCGATGGCATGCGCGGCGTCCGCCAGTGCCTGCACCGCCTCCTGCGAGGGCACTTCCGAGGCGGCCAGCGCCCGCTTGATGTAGCTTTCCGCAGCACCGGTGACCGCCGTGATCTCCGGCACGTCGGTCATCGCGAACGCACCGTTCATCGTATGCACCGCGCGCAGCAGCGGATCGCCGATCCGCTGCGGCTGCACGCGTGCCTCCCGCAGCCAGTCGTGCAGCGTGATCATGTGCGCGTGCACTTCGGCTTCAAGTATCTCGCGCAGCACGCTGTCGATGTTGGCCGGCGTGCCCGCGTCGGCCTCGCTGGCCGGTTCCGCCTCGGCGGCCGGCTGTACCGGCGCCGGAATATGGAAGGTCTCCTCGCCTGCACCGACACGATCGGCGATACCCTGCAGGCCCTGCAGGTCGGCACTGATCGGGCTGCCGTCGCGCAGCGCGGCGTTGAGTTCGGGCAGCGCTTCGTAGGCCTGTTCCACCAGCGTGACCACCGCCGGGGAAGCAACGCGTGAACCATCCAGCACGCGGTTGAGCATGCCCTCGATCTTCCACGCGAATTCACCCAGCGTACGGGCGCCGACCAGGCGACCACTGCCCTTCAGGGTATGGAATACGCGGCGGATCGGCCGCAACCGGTCCATGTTGTCCGGCTGGGCACGCCAGGCCGGCAACAGGTTGCCAAGGTTCTGCAGCTCTTCTTCAAATTCCTCCAGGAAGACATCGCGGATGTCCTGGTCGATATTCTCCGCCTGCTCGTCGAAGCCACCGTCAAGGTGAGCGGGCGCGTCGGCCTGCGGAGACGCCATCGCCGCCTGTGCGGTGCCGGACTCCTGCAGCGCCGCATGCGGCTGGAAGGCGGCGGCGGCAGATGCCAGTTCGGCCAGGAAACGCGCGTCTTCATCGCTGACGGCCGAGTCCTCGATACCGTCCGTGGCAACGCCGTGGTCCTGTACGGCAGCATCGCGGTCCACTGGGGACGCTGCATCGGCCTCCTCGGCATCCAGCGACAGCACGCTGTCGGCGTTGCTGAGCTCGCTGCCGTCGACATGGAAGCCGATGGCATCGCTGCCATCGAATTCGCCATCCACTTCAGCCAGCACGGGATCGAAACCGTTTGCTTCGATCACCGTCGATTCACCGGCCTCGGACGTGGGTTCCTCCGCCAGCCTGTCGTGCGACATATCCACGGACGGTGCAAACTCGACACTACCGGCGTCCAGCGGCGCCACCGACCATGCCGTGCTGTCAGGAAAGACCTCGGCCGATACCGGGTCGAAACCGTTGAATTCCACCAACTGCACAACAGCATCAGGGATGCCGCGAAATGTATCCGCCTCGCTGGACTGCCACGCCGGCAGCTCCGTTGGCGCCGGACGGGATGCCGAAAACACCAGCGCCGGTGTGGCCGCCGCCGTATCCGCAACCTGGGCGGGGGGGTCGTCCATGGCGGCCACGTCGAACACCACATCGGACGTTGCCGGCGGAACATACGCCGGTGCGGACGCCAGCGTCACCGGCTCGAATGGCTGCTCCACCGCTGCGGCAAACGCCGGCACCGGCAGCGCCTCGCGCTGTACCTGCGTCGCAGCCAGGGCGTCGCCGGGCATGTCGGTTTCAGGGCGGACGCCGTCGGCACCGACCGGCAACGGCCAATAGCGCAAGGTTTCCAGGCTGCTGCGGGTGATCTCCAGGATGTCTTCGCGGCCCGGGCGACGGTCGCGCAATGCTTCCAGGTAGTACTCCAGGCTGGCCATGGCATCGGCCAGCGTATCCAGCTGGCGGCCACTGGGCACGCGCTGGCGAGCGATCAGTTCGGCGCTGACATAGTGCTGCACGCCCTGCAGGTAATCGGCCGGCACCGACAGATCGAGCATGCGCAGCGCGCCGCCCACTTCGCCAAGCAGGCGCGGTACGTCACGCAGCTGTTCATGGTCCCAGCTGGTTTCGATGAAGGCCACGAAGTGTTCGCGGGCCACGGTGAAATTGGCGATGGCTTCGTGGGCGAGCACTTCCACCGTACGACGCGTTTCCGCTGCCGCCGGGTCATCCTCGCCACTACCCGCCGCGCCCAGGTGCGCGACCTGGTCATCCAGCGAAGCATCCACGTACAGCAGTGCCCCGGCAACATCCAGCAGCATGCCTTCATCGATCTGCTGGCCGCGCTCGACCACGCCACGCAGGGCGTCGCGCTGCTGCACCACCACGCGGCGGGCGACATCCAGGCCCATCATCGCCAGCGTATCAGCCACCGCGCCCAGCTCGTCCACCTGCTGCTGCAGCTGTGCCGGCTGGCCATCGGTACGCAGGTGCAGGTCCAGCGCATCCTTCACCCGCAGCAGCTCTTCCTTAACCGCATTGCCGACGGTATCAAGCAGTTCGCGGTTGCGCCCGCTCAGGCTGCCACGGGCATGGTCCAGTTCCGCTTCGCTGGCGCTGGCGCTGTCCGGCGCGAAGGCCAGCAGCACGCTTTCGTTGATGCCTGCGATGCCACGCACGGCACGGATCTCGTTGAGCAACGGCAGCAGCACGATGGGAATGTCGCGATGACCGTTCTGCAGACGCTCCAGGTAATCGGGCAGCAGCACGCTGCCACGCATAAGCGTGGCGCAGGCCTCGTCACGGTCCAGCACGTCCCCGGTGCCGATGGCGTTGGCCAGCTGCTCCAGTTCCTCGGCAACCATCGCCGGTGCATACAGTTCCACCATCCGCAGCGTGCCCTGCACCTGGTGCAGGTGGCCGGCGCAGAAGCGCATGCGGCCGGTATCGGAAGGTTCTTCGACGAAGTATTCGACCTCGTTGCGCACCTGGCGCAGGGTTTCGTCCAGCTCCGGCTTCACCCAGCCCAGGGCAGCGTGGCTCATTGCGTCGCGCAGGGTGCTCATGGCCGGGCTCCTCCGGTCGCCAGCGCACCCCGGCGGCCAGCGGCGCGGGAAGGACGAGGGCATGAATAATGGCGATGGTTCATCAGGGTGATCCTTGCTTCTCCGCGCTGCGCGGCTCAGGCCGGCAGCTTGAAGTCGGCGACCGAACGACGCAGGTCGGCGGCCAGCTGTGCCAGGTGGCCGATCGATTCAGCGGTCTGGCCAGCGCCTTCGGAGGTCTGGCCGGTGATCTGCCGGATCACGCCCATCGTCCGGGTGATGTCCGACGCTGCCGAAGACTGCTGCTGCGCCGCCACGGAAATGTTCTTGATGAGGTTGTTCAGCGCGTTGGACACGCGCTCGATCTCGGTCAGCGCGGTACCTGCATCCTCCGCCAGGCGCGCACCGGATACCACTTCGGCGGTGGTCTGCTCCATCGAGGTGACCGCTTCGTTGGTATCGGCCTGGATCGCCTGCACCAGGTTCTCGATGCGCCGGGTAGCGCCGGAGGTACGTTCGGCCAGGCGCTGCACTTCGTCGGCCACCACCGCGAAGCCGCGACCGGCCTCGCCCGCCGATGCGGCCTGCACCGCCGCATTCAACGCGAGGATGTTGGTCTGTTCGGAAATGTCGTTGATCAGTTCCACGATGGAGCCGATTTCCTGCGAGGATTCGCCCAGCCGCTTGATGCGCTTGGAGGTTTCCTGGATCTGGTCGCGGATCTGGTCCATGCCCTGGATGGTTTCACGCACCACGCCGGCACCTTCGGCTGCGATCACCACCGAGCGCTGCGCCACGTCCGCCGATTCGGCCGAGTTGCGCGATACCTGTTCGATGCTCGATGCGATCTCGCCGATGCGGTCCGAGGCCGTGGTGATCTGGTTGGCCTGGTGGCCGGCCGCTTCGGCCAGCTGCATGGCCGTGGCCTGGGTTTCCTGGGTGGACACGGCCACCTTGGCCGAGGTGTCG
>JAFAFF010000359.1 GCA_023423605.1 Pseudomonadota bacterium | reverse complement strand
CTCAGGGGTGACATGGATGGCGGCGGGAATCTTGCCCGAGGCACCGGACAGGCGGCCATCGGTGACCAGCGCCACGCGCCGGCCCTGGTTCTGCAGCAGGCCCAGCAACGGCGCCAGCGAGTGCTGTTCCGGCATGCCGTTGGCGCGTGGCCCCTGGTATCGTACCACCGCCACGAAATCCTGCGGCAGCAGGTTGGCCGCATGCAGCTTGTTGAGCACCTGCGGCGCATCCACCACCACCGCCGGCGCCTCGATGCTGCGGTACTGCGGCTTCACCGCCGAAAGCTTGATCAGCGAACGCCCGAGGTTGCCGCGCAGCAGGCGCAGGCCGCCCTGGTTCTCGAACGGATCATCCACGCCGCGTGCCACATCCGTATCGGCGCTGCGCACGATGCCGTCCACGTAGGTCAGCTGGCCATCCTGCAGGCGCGGCTCGCGCGTGTAGTCGGCCATGCCGCCACGGGCGACGGTCACGATGTCGCCATGCATCAGCCCGGCGCGGATCAGTTCGCCGAATACGAATGCCGGGCCGCCGGCGGCCGCAAAGCGGTTCACATCGGCTTCGCCGTTCGGATACACCCGGGTCAGCAGCGGGATCAGCTGCGAGAGCTGGTCCATGTCGTCCCAGGTCACTACGATGCCGGCCGCGCGGGCCACCGCGATCCAGTGGATGGAGTGGTTGGTGGAACCGCCGGTGGCCATCAGCGCGATGATCGCATTGACGATGGCGCGTTCATCGATGATCCGTCCGATCGGGCGGAAATCGTCGCCGAGTGCGGTCATTTCCAGTGCGCGCAGCGTGGCTTCACGGGTCAGCGCGCCACGCAGTGCCTGCTCCGGGTTGACGAAGGAGGCGCCCGGCAACTGCACGCCCATTGCTTCCAGCAGCACCTGGTTGGAATTGGCGGTGCCGTAGAACGTACAGGTGCCCGCACCGTGGTAGGACGCCGCTTCGGCTTCCAGCAGTTCCTCGCGGGTGGCCTGGCCGGCCGCATAGCGTTCGCGTACTTCAGCCTTCTGCTTGTTGGGGATGCCCGGCGTCATCGGGCCGGCCGGCACGAACACCGAAGGCAGGTGGCCGAACGCCAGTGCGCCGATCAGCAGGCCGGGCACGATCTTGTCGCACACCCCCAGGTAGACCGCCGCATCGAACATGTCGTGGCTCAGGCCGATGGCGGTGGCCTGGGCGATGACGTCGCGCGAGAACAGCGACAGTTCCATGCCGCCGCGCCCCTGGGTGACGCCGTCGCACATCGCCGGTACGCCGCCGGCGACCTGCGCGGTGGCGCCATGTTCGCGGGCGATGCGGCGGATCTGCTCCGGATAGCTTTCGAACGGCTGGTGCGCCGACAGCATGTCGTTGTACGAGGTGATGATGCCCAGGTTCGGCGTCACGCCCCCTCGCAGGCGGCTCTTGTCCGTGCCGCCACAGGCGGCGAAGCCATGGGCGAGGTTGCCGCAGCTCAGGCGGCTGCGGAACGGGCCATCGCGCAGGGCGGCGTCCAGCCCGGCCAGGTAGGCCGCGCGTGAGGCGGCGCTGCGGCGGACGATGCGCTCGGTGATGGCGTGCAGTTGCGGATGCAGACTCATTGGCTACCAGCGTGGGAGGTGGCGAGAGGAAGGATGGGAGAACGAACGGTCAATCGGCCCAGTGCACGCGCAGGCGCGGGCCGGGCGGGTCGATGGCGGCAAGGATGGGATACTGCTGCGGGTCGTTGCTGTCCAGTGCGTGCTGCAGCACTTCCAGTTTCTGTTTGCCGCGCAGCAGCAGCAGGCGCTGCCGGCAGGCACGCAGGCCATGCGGTGTCAGGGTGATGCGCAACGGCCACTGGTTCGCGCCGGGGCATCCGCTGGCATCCAGCGCTGCATAGGGCAGGGTGCTTTCCAGCGCGCGCGGCAGATCGCGCGAGCCGGGGAACAGTGAGCAGGTGTGGCCATCGTTGCCCATGCCCAGCACCACTACGCCCGGCGGTTGGCTGTGCTGCGCCTGCAGGTTGGCGGTGTACACGCATTCGGCCAGTGGTTTGCCGATCCGTACCAGCGGATCGAAATGCGCTCCTTCGGCCCGCTTCAGCAGGTGCTCGCGCACCAGCCAGGCATTGCTGTCGCGATCCTGCGGCGACAGCCAGCGCTCATCGGCCAGGCTTGTTTCCACGCGGTCCCAGTGCACGTCCAGTTCGGCCAGTGCCTGGTAGACCGGTGCCGGCGTGGTGCCGCCGGAAAGCAGCATGCGCGTGCGTCCGTGTTCGGCGATGCCGGCATTGAGCAGGCGGGCGATGTCGGCGGCGACCGCTTCGATCCACGCATCGGCATCGCGATGGGCAACGAACTCGATGCGGTCGGAGGGAAATGAAACGGGCATCAGGCGGCTTCTCCCGGGGAATCGTGATCGGCATCGACCGCGTAGGCCGCTGCGCCAAGCAGGCCGGGATTGGGATGCACCACGGCCAGCGAGGGCACCCGGCCCATGATCGAAGAAAAGCGTCCCTTGTGTTCGAAACGCTGGCGGAAACCGGAATGCTGCAGCGAATCGAGCATGCGCGGCACCAGCCCGCCGGTGAGGAACACGCCATCCCAGGCGCCCTGGATGAGCACCAGATCCCCGGAGATGGCCCCGAAGATGGCGCAGAACAGGTCCACCGCACGCATCGCCTGGGGGTCTTTCGCCGCGGCGCGTGCGGTGACGTCGGCCGGCTGCAGCTGGCCCGGATCGAAGCCGGCCATTTCGCAGACCGCGCGGTGGATGTTGACCAGTCCGGGGCCGCAGATCAGCCGTTCATTGGACACGCGCCCGAATGTTTCGGAGAGGATTTCCAGGATGCGGATTTCTTCCGGCGTGCCGGGCGGGAAACTGACGTGGCCGCCTTCGGTTTCCAGCGGATAGCAGCGCTCGTGGCGGATCACCAGGCCGCCCACGCCCAGGCCGGTGCCGGGGCCGATCACACCATAGTTCGCCGGCGTGCCCGGCTTGCGCGGGCTCCAGCTGGCGCCGCCGATCTGCACCACATCGTCGGGCTGCAGCAGCGAGATGGCCATCGCCTGGGCGGCGAAATCATTGATCAGGTGCAGTTCGGAAAAGCCCAGCATGGACGCGGTGCGGCTGCGCGAGATCACCCACGGATGGTTGGTGATGCGTGCTTCATCGCCGTCCACGCGGCCGGCCACCGCGAACACCCCGCAGTTGGCCTCGGCGTCGATCTCCTGCAGGTAATGGCGCGCCGCCTCGCCCAGCGAGGGGAAATCAGCAACCGCGAACTCGCCGATGGTGTCCAGCAGCAGCGGCGATGCGAGGGTGGTGTCGGCCAGCGCGAAGCGGGCATTGGTGCCGCCGATATCGGCTACCAGTACCGGCTGCCGGCGCACGCTCACGGCTGGTCTCCGTGGGCGTTGGCGGTAACGTCCTCAGGCAGGAACGCGGCTGCCTGCTGCGGTCCCCATTGTCCGGCGGGGTAAGGCTGCAACGGCAGGTCGGCGGCCTTCCAGGCGTCGGCCACGCTGTCGATCCAGTGCCATGCGGCACGCACTTCGTCGTCGCGCACGAACAATGCATGGTTGCCGTTGAAGGCATCCAGGAACAGGCGTTCGTAGGCGATGCGGCGATGCAGGCCGGTCGGCACCGACAGTTCCAGTTCCAGCGGCTGCAGTTCCACCGCGCCCCATTCCGGAGCGGCCAGGCTGCTCATCAGGCCCAGCTCGATGTTTTCCTGCGGCTGCAGCTGGAAAACCAGCCGGTTCGGCGTGGCCTGGCTGCGCTGCGGGCGCTCGAACAGCCAGTGGGTGACCGGCTTGAGCGTCACCACCACGCGGCTGGTGCGCTCGGGCAGGCGCTTGCCGGTGACCAGGTGGAACGGCACGCCGCTCCAGCGCCAGTTGTCGATGTGCGCGGTGACCGCGGTGAAGGTTTCCACGTCGCTGCCTTCCGGCGGCTGGTAGGCCTGCGCCGGCTGGCCATTGATGGTGCCGGCGGTATAGCGGCCACGCACGCTGTCGCGCGCCGCGTTGGCGGCATCCAGCGGGCGCAGCGAGCGCAGCACCTTGACCTTCTCGTCGCGGATGCGGTCGGCTTCCAGCGATGCGGGTGGCTCCATCGCCACCAGGCACATCAGCTGCAGGATGTGGCTCTGCACCATGTCGCGCAGCGCGCCGGAGCGTGCGTAGTAGGCATCGCGGCCATCCACGCCTTCGCTCTCGGCCACCAGGATGTGCACCGACTCGATGTAGTTGCGGTTCCACACCGCTTCCAGCAGCGTGTTGCCGAAGCGCAGTGCGATCAGGTTCTGCACCGCCGCCTTGCCCAGGTAATGGTCCAGGCGGAACACGCGGTCCTCGTCGATCCACTGCGCGATGGTGGTGATGATCTCCTCGGCGCTTTCGCTGTCGCTGCCGATCGGCTTTTCCAGCATCAGCCGATGCGGGGCCGCCAGTGCGCCGCCCTTGGCCAGGCCTTCGCAGGTGGAGATGTACAGCCCCGGTGGAATGGCCAGGTAGCTGACGCAGTTGCGGTCCACCAGGTCGGCCACCGCTTCGGCGACCGAATCGGCGTTGCGCAGGTCCACCGAACGGTAATCGATGCGCTGCAGCAGCGATTCGATGTCCTGCTGCGTCGACAGCGGATGCGCCTGCTGCAGGCGCGGCCGCAGCAGGTCGCGGAATGCGTCGGTATCGTGCGGCGACAGTGCCAGCGCACGGATGCGGAAATCTTCCGGCAGCAGGCCATCGCCCAACAGGCGCAGCAACGAAGGAAAGAGATAGCGCTGGGCCAGATCGCCAGTGGCGCCGAACAGGAAGAGGGTGTCGTGCATCGCTCGAGTTTCAGATCCGGGTGACATCGTTGTCAATCGCTACCAGGCTGGGTTCCGGGAAGGGTTCGCACTGCATGTTGACCACTTGTTTTCCCACAGCCATCCAGGCGTGCGCCAGGGCCGACCGCAGGGCGCCACGGAGATGTTTTCCATGGCCGCTGCCCGGACATGGCGCAGCGAACTTTGCATACTGCCACGTGAAAACGGTTACATGGCAGAATGTGCAACTGTATTCGATTGCATTGGTGTGCGTCATGTCGCACCGAGGCAAAAAATGCTGCCATCGGGAGGGCCGAAGGCAGTCCACGGCAACGGCCCATGCGACGGGCGGACGGGATGGGTGATATGGCAAAAGTGCAGTTGCAGGGCGTGCGCAAGGTCTACGACAACGGCCAGGTCGCCGTGCAGGACGCCACCTTCGAAGTGGCCGATGGCGAGCTGATGGTGCTGGTCGGGCCTTCCGGCTGCGGCAAGTCCACGCTGTTGCGGATGATCGCCGGGCTGGAGGAGATCAGCGCCGGTACCCTGTCCATCGGTGAGCGGGTGGTCAACGACGTGGCGCCGAAGGATCGCGACATCGCCATGGTGTTCCAGAGCTACGCTCTGTACCCGCATATGACCGTCGCCGAAAATCTCGCTTTCGGCCTGAAGCTGCGTGGACATGACAAGGCCACCATCGAACGCCGCATCAACGACGCCGCGCAGACGCTGGGGCTGGTGGACATGATGGGCAAGCTGCCGAAGGCGATGTCCGGTGGCCAGCGCCAGCGCGTGGCGCTGGGGCGCGCGCTGGTGCGCGAGCCGGCGGTGTTCCTGCTGGACGAGCCGTTGTCCAACCTGGATGCCAAGCTGCGCCACAGCGTGCGCACCGAGATCGCGCAGCTGCATCGCAAGCTGGGCACCACCATGATCTATGTCACCCATGACCAGGTGGAGGCGATGACGCTCGGCCAGCGCATCGTGGTGCTGAAGGACGGTGTCATCCAGCAGATCGATACACCGATGGCGCTGTACGACCATCCCGCGAACCTGTTCGTCGCCGGCTTCCTCGGCAGTCCGGCGATGAACGTGCTGCGCGGCACCCTGCAGGACGGCGCAGGTGGCCTGGCAGTCATCGATGGCGCCTGGAAGGCACCGCTGGGCGGCGCGAGGATCGATGCGCGCTGGCTGGACCGTCCGATCGCGGTGGGGGTGCGCCCCGAACACCTGCAGCCGGCGGAGGAGGGCGCGGAGGGCGCGTTCGATGCGCGCATCGAAGGGATCGAACCGGTCGGCAACGAAATCTTCGTCAACCTGGCCAGCGGCAGCCATCTGCTGACGATGCGCGTGGCGCCGCGGGCCCTGCCGGCGGTTGGCGAGACGTTGAAAGTCATCGTGCAACCGGACGCACTGCATTTCTTCGACGCGGAAACCGGCGAGCGGCTGACGGCCTGATCGCTGTGGCGTCCCCCGGCGACTGAGCTGGGAAGGGAAAGCAGGGGGTGTGGTTGGAGGATGGTGGTTGGGGAAGTTGGTGGGTGAGGGAGTTGTTGGGTGAGGAATGGGTGGGTGAGGAATGGGTGGGTGACGACCGTTGGTCGTCAC
>JAFAFF010000024.1 GCA_023423605.1 Pseudomonadota bacterium | reverse complement strand
TGATCAAGTGGGCCATCATATTCGCCATCATCGGCCTGATTGGCGGTGCCCTGGGCTTCGGCGGCATCGCCGGTGGTGCGATGGGCATCGCCAAGTTCCTGTTCTGGGCCGGCATCATCATCGCCGTGATCCTGTTCGTGCTGGGCATGACGGTGGCAAAGAAGGTCACCTGACCGGCATCGCCAGCGTCCATGCGACAAACTCACCGCCGCGTCCGCAACGACGCGGCGGTTTGCGTTCCAGCATCTGCAGGGTGGGGTACGCCGGGCCAACATCGGTTATGGTCGGGCGGGGCCTGCGCTGGATGGTGGCCGGGATACTCGCTGGCAGAAGGGGAACGCAATGCTGGATGCGCTGTCGCACATCATCGGGCTGGTGGTGGATGTATTCATGTGGCGGGACAGCCGCAGCGGTTGGTGGCTGCTCCTGTTCGCGGTGGTGCTGATTGCCCTTGCCACCAGCTGGATGGTGCGCAGAGCGGGATAGGCCAACGCGTGGCACGGGATTGTCATGCGCGGGCACGATGCCGCGCATGCAGGATTTCCAGGGCGGCCGCCAGGCTGTGCAGGATGCGGCCGCCCACGCCGGCCTGCTTCTTCCAGTGCAGATAGCTCTCATCCTGCAGCAGGCCCTCGTATAAGCGGTGTTGTTCGGGCTGCATGGGCGGCAGGCCTGCCAGTTGCCTGAAGGCATTCCGGCGCTGCGCGGCCAGCGCACGTTCCAGCCGGTCGAGAAGCTGCAGGTGACGGCGGCAAGCGGCATCGGCGATCAGGAAGTGCAGGCGCCTGTTGCTCGGGGATACTCGGTGCATGGTGTGTTCTCGCATGGGGAAACGCGCCGGGTACATGAGGGAGTCTGCGGAATGCTGGTGTAAAAACGTCTTTGCCCGATACGGCGCAGCTACAGGTGCCGCGAAGGCAGCGGACGCAGGAAATCCGCAGGTCACGTCGTGTTCTGGTTTTCAGGCGGCAATGGATGGCGGCGGTGATGTCAGGACAGTCGCGCCTCGCTTTTCGCCGCAACGGGTGGCACTGTCTCGAACGACACGTTCACGTCGGGGGCCGCATCCCGATGGCCACGGCGCTGGCGTGGTGATGTCCTCTGCCTGCTCCGCGCGTGCAGGACACCCGGAATCTGGAGATTTCAATGACCAAGATGTCACGTCGTTCGCTTGCGGCACTGCCAGGCCTGCTGCTGGCATTGTCTTTTGTTGCCTCCGCACAGGATGCGGCGGAGCCGAAACGCCCCTCGCTGGAAGCGCTGCAGCGCAGCATCAACGACCGCACGCCACAGCTGCGGCTCGACGCGGTGGACCATGAACGGATCACCGCCAGGCGCATCGATATCGTCGGTGACGACGGCACCATCCGCATGACGCTGTCGGCGAACACACCGCCGCCGATCATCGATGGCATCCAGTACAAGCGCGCATTCGATGTCGCCGGCATGATCCTGTACGACGACAAAGGCAGTGAGCGTGGGGGATTCGGCGTGGCCGACATGCCCTCCGGAACTGCCGCTGTGCTGGCCCTGGACCACCCCGCGATGGATGCAGTGGGCTGGCGCGTGGCGCCTGATGGCTCGGTGATGTTCGTCATCAACCAGGCACCGCCGCTGGTACGCGAACCCGGCCTGGATGATCGTCTGGTGCCGGGCGTGGAAGCGCCGACCCGGATCAAGCTGAGCGTCTCCGCCGATGGCACGCCGGCCGTTGCGCTGTCCGACGCGGGCGACCAGCCGCGCGTGCGGATGACGGTCACCGAAGAGGGTTTCGGCGCGATCGAATTCCTGGATGCGACAGGCAAGGTGATCCATGTGCTGGCACCGGAGCGCGACATGAAGAAACAGGGCAGCTGAGGTGTTTGCTGCTGTGCCTGCGTGGGTGTCGAGCGATTGAACGATTGAAGGAGGGGACCGTGTCGGCCACTGCATCGATCATCCGCGCACGTGCCCGGGATATCGCCGAGGAGCGCATGATGGCGCTGGCGATGGTCTGGGATGAGGTGGTGCACCATATCGTGGAAGCGGTGCTGTCGCACGAAGACGGGAAGGAGCGCGAGCTTCACGTCAACATCAAGGCCGACATGGTGCACGAGCTGGCGCGGCTACAGATGGTGCTCGCCGACAAGGTGGTGACGCGACGGGTCGCAGGCCGTGGTTGGGGCGGGATCGATCCGGCGGCGGAACGGCGAGCGTGTCTCGGGCCGGCGGGACGGGCGATGATCGAGGGCACCGGCCGCGTGGTGTACGAACACGTCTGGCGGAAGTATATGGAAGAGCGCTGGCTGCCTAAGTCCCGCAAGGCCCTGCAGCGCGAAGCGAATCCGCCGCCACCGGCGACGCTGGCGGTCAAGGCGGTCCGGAACCAGCATTTCATCAGCCGCTGGTTCATTCGTGACTACTGGGCGATGCGGGACAAGGCGACGCGCTGGCGTCGAGGCATCAACGGATGGTCGAAGGACGACATCCTGTTCGCCAGCTGGGGACACCGGCCGCACAGCTGGGACGACAGGCTGGAGGCCTGGTTCGGCCTGCTGGAAGGTGACGCCAGGCAGCCGATCCAGCGCCTGCTGGCGACAGCCCCGCTCAATCCACCGCAGCAGCAAGCGTTCGTCGGCTATCTGGTCATCCACCTGTTGCGCAATCCAGCGCTGATCGAAGGCCTGCGTGAGGCCAACCGGAAACTGCTGGAGGACGCTGCCGCTGCTGCCGGCAAAGCGTTCGATGAGATGGCACAGGCGGCGCATGGCTGCCTGTTCGGAAACAATGAGCTTTATGATCGACTGGCGCGTCCGCTGCTGTGGAGTCAGTGGGCGATTGTTTCGTCCGACGCGCCGGTTTTCGTACTTCCGGACACGTTCTGCGCCCGCGGACAGGTGGATGGGGAGTTGCGCCTGATCGTGCCGCTGACGCCAGACATGTGCTTCATTACCCTGGCATCGAAGGAGCGCGAAAAGCGGATTGTGCCGTTTCACCACGCGGCCGATCCGGCGCTGGCCGACAGCCCGTCTCGACTGCTGGTGCAGGCGGCGCAATCGGAGTTCCTGTCCGACAGCAGGTTCGCCGGCGGCCTGGAAGGCGGGACGGCAGCAGACTTCAATGACGTGCTGGCGCTGGTAGAGGTGGCCGTTGGCAAGGGCGTTTCGATGATGAGTCCAAGGTAGGGACGCTGATCAAGAAGATGAGCGGAATCTTCGTGGGTGCGCGCGCTTGCCTGCAAGCCGCGCCCTGAAGCATGTACCGCAGGGAAGGGGGATTGCCAGCCGGGCTGACCGCGGATCCGGATGTCTACAACGCCAGGTTCCGCCCGAAGGTGCGAGAGGCGCTCGCTGACACGCGACCGGGCGTCGCAGTTCACGCGGGCTTCCGTGCGGACGGAAGCAGTCCAGCCCTTCGATGTCGCCCACGACCACCTTTTCGACCGCTGCGACGTAGGGCCCCGGTTCGCCTTCGACACGTGCGCCCGACAGCATTGCGCGCCGCATCTGCAGTTCGTCTTCGCTCAGGTGCCTGTCGCGTTGGATCACCGACAGCCCGCGCTCGGCGCGCTTCTGGATCGTCAGGAGCGCACCGCAGGCCTGGCGGCCGAAGCATCATGAAGCACGAGCGCGACTTTGATTTCAGTCTCGAGATTCCGCGAGATTGAAGGCCAGATCCTTACATTGCTCACTATCTTCATAAGAATATTTGCGTATCATTATTTTTATTGGCGAGCTTCATAAGCTTTTTACGGTTTCCCTTTTAAAAGTTTCCGCTCTATAAGTTTTGCTCGTGGGGCAAGGAGGGTGTTCCATGCGTCGAGACCAAGTCGCCATCGGTCGGCAGCCATATCTGGTGCCCGTACCGGGGGACCCAAATGTCCTTGCGCTGGTCGCGCCGCCGACGCCGCGCGCAGTACCGGACGGCGGGCGCTACACCGCCCGGTTTGCAGAGGCGCATGCCGCTTTGGGCCGGCTGCAGGGCGTGATGTCGCATCTGCCGAACGCGGACATGGTGACTCGCACCCTGGCCCGACGTGAGGCGGTCCGCAGTTCGCAGATCGAGGGCACGCAAACGAATCTGCTGCAACTGCTCACTTATGAGGCAACTCAGGGCATGGGTGGTCTGCCGGCGGACGTGAAAGTGACGGAACGCTATGTAACGGCCCTGCAGTACGGCTTGGCCCGCATCCGTCAGCAAGGACGCCGGGGGCTCGGCCTATCCCTGATCCACGAATTGCACGCTCAGCTGATGCAGGACAACGCCAGCAGATTCCCCGTCGGCGCCTACCGGACGGACCAGGTCTGGATCGGCGCCGGCACCCGGATCGAGGATGCGACCTTCGTGCCTGCGCCGCCCGCGCAGATCCAAGGGTGTATGGATGAAATGGCGGCCAGCATCCTGCAGTATGCGGCCCGGGACGACGAACAGGGGGAGCTGTCGCTGGTGGCGCAGTTGGCTATCGCCCACGCCCAGTTCGAGACCATCCACCCCTACCACGACGGCAACGGACGCACCGGGCGGCTGCTGTTGCCGCTTCTACTGGCAGCGGAGGCCTATCCGCCGCTGTACCTGTCCGATGCGCTGCTGCGCGCCAGGACAACCTATTACTCGGCTCTCGCCAGCGTACAGTTGCGCGGTGACTGGGGGCCGTGGATCGAGTTACTGACCGGCAGCGTGGTGGAGTCGTGCAATGAATCGATTGCGATCGCACAGGACCTGATCGCCTTGGCCGAGCGGTGGGAGCGCCAGCTGGGGCGGTATCGCTCGCACTCCGCCACACGGCGTTTGCCGCGGTTTCTGCTGGGCCATCCGGTGCTGTCCGTGCAACAGGCTGTCGAAGGACTGGGGATCTCGCAGCCGGCGGCCAACGCTGCCCTCAACAACCTGCTGACCGAAGGCATCGTCAGCTTGGTCGACCAGCGCCAGTGGGGGCGCGTGTTCCAGGCGACCGATATCCTGGAGCGGCTGGACCGGCCGCCGAAGTGAAGTGCCGAGGTAATACCCTCAGTTTTCGCGTTCGTCCGAAGGGGAACCAGGCAGTCAAAAGCAGTTGCCGCATCGGCTTGATGTCATCGAGCGCCATGTCCGGATGCCCGGGGAAGGGGGGCGAGACATCAGTGCCTTCAACCCGGGCTGGCCGTCGCGGTCTTCTCGTTCCAGGTTTTCAGCAACTGGTCGGCCATTCCCCGGTAGATGGGGACGCGGCAGACCAGCCCGGACACGCCGCGTGCCAGCAGCACCGTGGCCAGTATCGGCAGCAGCATGTCGCTGCTGTCGGTCAGCTCCAGGGAAATGACCGCTGAGGTCAACGGCGCCTGCGTCACCCCGGTCAGGTAGGCGCACATGCCGAGCAGCACGAAGACGCGTTCGTCCACGACAGGCATGAGCAGGGCGAGGTTGTGTCCCAGCCCGGCGCCGACTGCCAGCGCGGGAGAGAACAGGCCCCCAGGGATGCCGGCGACATACGAGACAAGGTTGGCGATGATCTTCATCAGCCCGAAATCGTGGCCCACCGTGGGGTTGCC
>JAFAFF010000290.1 GCA_023423605.1 Pseudomonadota bacterium | reverse complement strand
CGGTGAATCGGCCATGCCCTGGTTGCCGTGCGCGCGGGCGATGGTTCCGGCCAGACGCGTGCCGATGCTGCGGTCGGTGTTGTGGATCAGGAAGCGATGTTCGCCGCCGTGCTTGCCGGCGATGGCCTCGGCAAGCAGGCCGTCCATCTGCGTGGCCAGGCTGTCCGGCGATTCGTACAGGCGCTGCGCCGCGCAGTGGCTGCCCGGGTAATGCGCATCGGCCAGCAGGCGCGACAGATCGAGGCGCACGTTCTCGCGCGGGGCGATATCCAGCTGGCGCAGCAGGTCGGTACGCCCGACGATCTCCTCCAGCGAACGCGCGCCGAGCACGGACAGCCAGCTGCGGACTTCCTCGGCCAGCAGGCGGAAGAAGTTCTCCACGCGCTCGGGCTGGCCAGTGAAGTGGTTTTCGCGCAGGCGCTCGTCTTGGGTGGCAACGCCGGTGGCGCAGTTGTTGAGGTGGCAGATGCGCAGGTACTTGCAGCCCAGCACGATCATCGGGCCGGTACCGAAGCCGAAGCTGTCCGCGCCCAGCAGCGCGGCCTTCACCACATCCAGGCCGGTCTTCAGGCCGCCATCGGTCTGCAGCAGCGTGCGCGCGCGCAGATCGTTGCCCACCAGTGCCTGGTGCGCTTCGGCCACGCCCAGTTCCCACGGCACGCCGGCATAGCGGATGGAACTGACCGGCGAAGCGCCGGTGCCGCCGTCGTGGCCGGAGATGGTGATCAGGTCCGCACCGGCCTTGACCACGCCCGCAGCAATCGTGCCCACGCCGGCATGGCTGACCAGTTTCACCGACACCAGTGCGGTGGGGTTGACCTGCTTCAGGTCGTAGATCAGCTGCGCCAGATCTTCGATGGAGTAGATGTCGTGGTGCGGCGGCGGCGAGATCAGGCCGATGCCCGGCCGCGCATAGCGCAGCCGCGCGATCAGCTCGTTGACCTTGTGGCCGGGCAGCTGGCCGCCTTCACCGGGCTTTGCGCCCTGCGCCACCTTGATCTGCAGCACCTCGGCGTTGACCAGGTATTCGGCGGTGACGCCGAAACGGCCCGATGCCACCTGTTTGATCTTGCTGCGCCGCTCGCTGCCATAGCGCGCCGGATCTTCGCCACCTTCGCCGGAGTTGCTGCGCCCGCCGAGGCGGTTCATCGCGATGGCCAGCGCTTCGTGCGCTTCCGGCGACAACGCGCCCAGGCTGATCGCGGCGGTATCGAAACGCGGGAACAGTTCGCTGGCCGGGGCGACTTCATCCAGCGGCACGGGCGTGGCGGCAGGTACCAGTTCAAGCAGGTCGCGCAGCGTCGACGGCGGACGTGCGTGCACGGCCTGGCAGTACTGGCGCCAATGCGCGGCATCGCCGCTGCGCGCTGCGCGCTGCAGGGTCATGACCACGTCCGGGTTGTACATGTGGTATTCGCCGCCGTGCACGTACTTCAGCACGCCGCCGACATCCGGCTGCACCTGGTCGTCCCAGGCCTGCGCGGTGAGTTCGCGTGCTTCGGCATCCAGCTGCGCGAAGCCGACGCCGGACACGCGCGAAGGCGTGTCCGGAAAGCACAGCTCGACCACCCCAGGCTCCAGGCCGACGATTTCGAACAGCTGTGCGCCGCGGTAGCTGGCAACGGTGCAGATGCCCATCTTCGAGATGATCTTCGACAGCCCCTTGTAGACGCCCTTGCGGTAGCGGCGGCCGATCTGCGACTGTTCGCCGCCCTTGCTCAGCTTGAGAATGCCGCGCCGGCCCAGGTCGAACAGGGTCTGGTAGGCCAGGTAGGGATAGACCGCGGTGGCACCGAAACCGAGCAGGCACGCCATGTGGTGCGGGTCGCGCGCGGTACCGGTTTCCAGGATCAGGTTGACGTCGCAGCGCAGGCCCACGCGACACAGATGATGGTGGACCGCGCTGGTGGCCAGCAGCGCGTGCACCATCGGCCGGTCGGCGACCGGGTAGCGGTCGGACAGCAGCAGCATCACCATGCCGTCGCGCGCGGCCTGTTCGGCCTCGGCACAGATGCGTTCGATGCCGGCACGCAGACCTTCGTCTTCGCTGTAGGACAGGTCGATCAGCCGGTTGGCATCGACGTACTGTTCCATCTTCAGCAGTTGGCGCAGCTTGCGCTGGCTGAGCACGGGCGAGTTGAGGATGACGTGGTTCACCGTCTCCGCACCGGCATGGAAAATGTTGGTTTCCCTGCCGAGCTGGGTGGACAGCGACATCGCGCAGTCTTCACGCAACGGGTCGATGGGCGGATTGGTGACCTGCGCGAAGGCCTGCCGGAAATAGTCGTACAACGGGCGGCTGCGCTGGCTCAGCACCGCCATCGGCGTGTCGTCGCCCATCGAGCCGGTGGCTTCCTGCTCGGTTTCCGCCAACGGCCGCAGCACCTGCTCCACTTCCTCGATGCTGAGCTGGTAGAGCTTGTGGTAGCTGCGCAGCGTGCGCGCGTCGAACGGTTCCTCCACCAGCGAGGGGTCGATCAGTTCGGTCTGCAGGTAGGTCACGCCCTGCTGCAGCCACTGCTTGTAAGGCGCACGGCCACGGTTGATGCGGTCCACCGCGTCCGAATCCAGCAGGTCGCCGCGCTTGAGGTCGATGGCCATCATCTCGCCCGGGCCGAGCTTGCCCTTGCGCACCACGCGTTCGGTCGGCACTTCCCAGACGCCCGCTTCGGACGCCACCAGGAAGTGGCGGTCGGAGGTGAGCATCCAGCGCGCCGGTCGCAGCCCGTTGCGGTCCAGGGTGCACACGGCATAGCGGCCGTCGCAGGCGACGATGCCGGCCGGACCATCCCACGGCTCGCTGTTGAGGCCGTGGAATTCGTAGAACGCGGCCAGGTCCGGGTCCTTGAATTCCAGCGACTGGGTGGCCGGCGGCACCAGGATGCGCAGCGCCTGGATGAGTTCCATGCCCGCCGACACCATCAATTCCAGCACGTTGTCCAGGCTCTGCGAGTCCGAGCCGTGCATGGAGATGACCGGATCGAATTCGGCGATGTCGAAGCGCGGCGTCTTCCATACCTTGCTGCGCGCCTGCGCCCAGCGCCGGTTGCCTTCGATGGTGTTGATCTCGCCGTTGTGGGCGAGCATGCGGAACGGGTGTGCCAGCGGCCAGCGCGGCAGCGTATTGGTGGAAAAGCGCTGGTGGAACACGATCGCGCTGGAGGCCAGGTCGCTGCGCTGCAGATCCAGGTAGAAGCGGCCGAGCTTGTCCGGCAACACCATGCCCTTGTAGCTGATGGCGTTCGGGCTCAGCGTGGTGACGTAGTAATCCTCATGCCCGGGCAGCCGTTGTTCGCTGCGGCGGCGGGCCAGGAACAGCGCCAGGGTGAATGCTGTCTCGTCCTGGGCATCGCCTGCGTCGACGAACACCTGCTCGATGCGTGGCAGCGTGTCACGTGCCAGCTGGCCGCAGACGCTGTCGTCGGTGGGTACCACGCGCCAGCCACACGGCCGCGTACCAGCCGCCCGCAG
>JAFAFF010000262.1 GCA_023423605.1 Pseudomonadota bacterium | reverse complement strand
CCAGGAACAGGCCGACTACATCGGCGTGCCGGTGGAAGGCCCGTTCAAGCCGGACCACTACCGCTACTGATGACGGAGGGTGCCGGCCCGCGGCCGGCACTGCCGGGTCACATGCACAGGACGGGCGCCTTCGGGCGCCCGTCCTGCATTCCGTAGAGCCGGGCTCTGCCCGGCTGAAGCATTACCCTGCAGCGGGGCAGAGCCCCGCTCTACGAAATGCCGGGCACGTGGCGCCCGCCCCTGATGCCGCTACCATGCCCGCATGACCCCGGCCATCAACCTGCTCAGGCGCGAAGACATTGCCCACACCGTGCGCAGCTATACGCATGAGGAACACGCCGATTCCTTCGGCAACGAGGCGGTGGCGAAACTGGGCCTGGACCCCGCGCATGTATTCAAGACGCTGCTCGCCAGCAGTGCAACGCACGAGCTGCTGGTGGCGATCGTGCCGGTGACCGGCCAACTGGACCTGAAGGCCCTGGCGCAGGCCGCGGGCTGCCGGAAATGCACGATGGCCGACGTGGATGCCGCGCAGCGCGCCACCGGCTACCTGGTGGGTGGCATCAGCCCGCTGGCACAGAAGAAGCGCCTGCGGACCTTCATCGATGACAGCGCGCAGGCCCTGGCCACGCTGCACGTCAGCGCCGGACGTCGCGGGCTGGAGGTGGAATTGTCACCGGCCGATCTGGCAAGACTGACACGGGCCACCTTCGCCGCGATCGGCTGCCCACGCTGGTAGTGCCGGGCTCTGCCCGGCAATGACCCACGAAACCATCAGGGCCGCCAGTTGGCATTGTTCTGCCAGAATTCCACCGCCCGTGCATACGCATCGCGGTCCAGCGGCACACCGGAGCCCCCCTCCTCCACGCCCAGCGCGTTGCGCATCATGGTGATCGGTGCCATCGGCACCTCTTCCGGCGCGGCCGTGTAGATGCAGCCGACGATGCCCCAGTCGGCCTGGATCGGCGAACCTTCCCGGGCCAGTTGCCCGGCGCTGTACAGGATCACCACCAGATACTTCGCCACCGGCGATTCCACCCCCTCGAACCAGCGCACCAGTACCGGCAACTCCTCACGATTGCGCGCCTCATAGCCACTGCGCAGCAGATGGCGGTTGTCGTCGGTGATCGGCACGGTGAGGCAGCGCGTGCTGGTCCAGTTTTCGTAGACGAACAGCTTGCAGAACGGCGCATAGCCGTCCAGCCGCTTCAGCGGTTCATGCGTGTTGAGGTGCTGGACGAACTGCTCGGCCGTGCAATCCTGGATGGTGTTGGCACGCGGCGTACGCGGAAACAGACGCGGGCGGGCGAATTCGGTAAGGACGATGGACATTGCCTGATTCTAGCAAGCAGGGACGGTCACCGACGGTGCAATGCCGGCCCTGCGGCAGCGACCGCTACAGCGCCATCCGCTCGCGCAGCTCGCGTCCCTGCCGGCGCGATACCTCCACCTGGCTGCCGTCGTCCAGCAACAGCTCGTAACCATCGCCCATCGAGGGTTCCACCGCACGCACCCTGCGCAGGTTCACCAGCGTGTTGCGGTTGGCACGGAAGAACAGCTCCGCGGGCAGTCGTCCTTCCAGCGTGCTCAAGCTGCGGGCGAGCAGTGCCGTCTGCTCGCCGAACCACACCCGCGTATAGTTCCCATCCACCACCAGCCGGCGGATTTCCGCCAGCGCCACGAACCAGCACCGTTCGCCATCACGCAGGAAGACCTGGTCCTGTGCACCGAGCGCGGCGCGTGGCGTCTCCGCCGGCACGCCACGACGTTCGCGCGCACGCTGCAACGCCTCCAGCAAGCGCGCCGCCTCCACCGGCTTGACCAGGTAATCCAGCGCATTGGCCTGGAACGCACGCACCGCATAGGTATCGTAAGCGGTGACGAACACCACCGGCGGCACCGTTTCCAGGCCTTCCAGTACATCGAACCCGCTGCCCGAGGGCATCTGCACGTCCAGCAGCACCAGGTCCGGTCGCAGGCGGACGATCGCTTCGCGCGCGGCGGGCACATCGTCGGCCTCGCCAACACACTCCACCCACGGCCATGCAGCCATCAGCGTACGCAGCTCCTGGCGCGCCAAGCGCGCATCATCGACGATCAGTACCCGCAGCACGGCATTCATTGCGGAATCTCCAACACCGCCTGCATGTGCTCGCCCCGTGGCTGCAGCAGGAAGTGCCCCCGGGAATCGGCAAGCTGCGCACGCAGGTACGCCAGTCCGACCCCATGACCGTCGACACCAACGCCCTGTCCCTGGGGATTGCAGACGGTCAGCCGCAGCATATCGCCTTCCATCAGCGCCTGGATGCGCAGCTCGCCACCACCAGGACGGACCGCGATGCCATGCTTGATCGCGTTCTCCACCAGCAGCTGCAATGCCATCGCCGGCACCTGCGCGTCGCCGCATTCCGGCGCGATGTCCATCGCTACCCGCAGGCGGCCCTCGTAGTGCACCGATTCGATGGCCAGGTAATCGCGCACCACCGCCAGCTCCGCGTCCAGCGTCACCCTCTCCGCCGTGCCATGTTCCAGGGCATGCCGCAGCGTGCGCGACAGCCGGGTCACCATCTCCCGCGCACGTTCGGGATCTTCATGGATCAGCGCGCGCAGGTTGTTCAACGCATTGAAGACGAAGTGGGGGTTGAGCCGCGCGCGCAGCGCATCGCGCTCCAGCGTGCTGCGTTCGGCCTCCGCGCGCAGCCGGGCAAGCTCGGCCCGGCGGGCGCGGCGCAGGCTGTGCAGGCCCGCCCATACGCCGGTCCACAGGGCCAGCACGAAGGCGGTATTGATCCAGTACACCATCGCTGCCGCGGGACGATAATCCGCCTTGCCGGTGCCCAGCTGCACCCATCCCTGCTGCAGTGCCGGAACCAGTGCCGCAGCGATCGCCAGCTGCGCCAGCGTGGCTCCCACCAGCACCCCGATACCGAGCCTGCACAGCAGCAGCGGCGCACTGAGATCCCACCAGCGGCGACCGAGCGCCACTGCCCGCAGCGCGCCGCTGCAAAGCCACAGCATCACTGCCAGCACCCCGCTGATCAGCACGATGCCACTGCTGATGCCACCAGCGAAGGCGCGGCCAAGGAACAGGCTGAAGGCAAAGTAGCCAAGCCATGCCAGCGCATTGAGCAGCCAGAAACGCAGAGCCGATGCGGATTCGTACATGTCCTGTCCCAAACGAAGTGCCGATGCCTGCTCAATGGGTGTCGGCAAGAAAACCACTTATCTGTTCCTGCAACCACTGCGGATCATCCCACATCAGGAAATGGTGCCCGGCCCGGCTCATCTCGATGCGCACGCCATCCAGCTTCGCGTACTGCCCCCGGAAGATCGCCTTCGTCGACGCCTCGGTGGCACCGAATGGCTGGTAGGCCGCCCAGCTGCCCAGCACCAGTACCGGCGAACGGATGGCCCCGAGCTCGCCGCGCAGATCATGCACCAGCATGGAATACATCGCGTCGGCGGTGGTCCCGCGATCGCTGGCACGGCCCCAGCGCAGCAGCTCGGGGAGCCGTTCGGGCACGCTGGTCATGCCCTTCATCGCGGCATCGGCCTGGGCCTGGTAGCTGGCGGGGTCCGCAGCAAGCATGCTCCTGCGCATCTGCGCGGCCATCGGTCCCACGCTTTGCGCGGTGGCATTCGGGTCCTGGATGGCTGCGTAGAACGGAAGCGAATCCACGATCACCAGCGCGCCCACGGCCTGCGGTGCCTTGATCGCCATCTGCAGGGCCAGCACGCCGCCCAGGCTGTGGCCGACGACCGCCGGCTTTTCCAGTGCCTGTTGGCTGATGTAGGCCAGCAGCTCATCGCGCATGGCAGGAAGGAAATCCGCTGGCCGCGGATCCGCTGCGGCGGCTCCGGCAAAGCCCGGCAGCTGCACCAGATGGCACTGCACATGCAGTGCCTGGCAGGTTTCACGCCACACGTCGGCGGAACTGTTCAGGCCGGGAATCATCAGCACCGGGTGGCCCGTGCCCACCACCTGTACCTGTACGTGTCCGGGTGCGCCGATGACCTCGGCCTGCGCGGGCCGGGCGAACGCGAACATCGCCACCAGGCCGACCATCAACGGGGCGACGCTTTTCACCTGCTGCGACCACGAACGCATGTTCATCTGGCTCTCCTTCCGGTTGGGTATGGCAACAGCGTGCCGGCTGGCGGCACCCCATGGGGAAGAACATGAGGAGCGGTCGCAGGTGCTGGCGAACGGCGGCAGGCGCGGGGGAACTGCCGGGCAGCCCCTGCCACCGCGTGGAGTCGGCGCCAACTTTTATATTGAACATCCATCTTGATGAAGAGATATACTGATCTCAAGTTCCCGCCGCCCGCCTTCGCCATGACTGCCCTGAGCTTCGAGTTCTATCCCCCCAAGACCGACGAACAACGTGCCCAGCTGGACCGCACCGCCGGCAAGCTGCGCGCATTCGCCCCCGAATATGTGTCCTGTACCTTCGGTGCCGGTGGTTCCACGCTCAGCTACACCTCTGAAACCGTGCGCCACCTCAAGCAGCACCACGGCTTCGAAGCGGCGCCTCACCTGTC
>JAFAFF010000197.1 GCA_023423605.1 Pseudomonadota bacterium | reverse complement strand
CATCGGCCGGCAGCACGCCCTGCAGCTGCGGCAGCAGAGCGCGCACGCGTTCGACGGTCTGCACGATGTTCGCGCCCGGCTGGCGACGCACTTCCAGCAGCACCGCCGGCTTGCCGTCGGCCCAGGCCGCCAGCTGGTCGTTCTCCACGCCATCCACGACTTCGGCCACATCGGAAAGGCGCACCGGCGCGCCATTGCGGTAGCTGATGAGGGTGTCGCGGTATTCGGCCGCGCTGGTCAGCTGGTCATTGGTGCCGATGCTGTAGGACTGCGTCTTGCCGTTGAGCGAGCCCTTCGGGGCACTGACGTTGGCCTGGGTCAGCGCACTGCGCAGGTCTTCCAGGGTCAGCCCCATGTTGGAAAGCTGGGCCGGATTGACCTGGATGCGCACCGCCGGCCGCACGTTGCCGGCGATGGAGACCAGGCCGACACCCTGCACCTGCGACAGGCGCTGGGCGATGATCGAATCGGCGTAATTGTTCACATCGCGCAGCGGTCGCGTGTCGGACGTGAGCTTGAGGGTGACGATGGCCGCATCGGCCGGATTCACCCGGTTGTAGACCGGCTGGTAGGGCAGCGAAGAAGGCAGCGTGGCCTGGCGGATGGCGGCCTGCACATCCTGCGCGGCAATGTCGATGTCCCGTTCCATCGAGAACTGCAGGATGATGGTGGACAGGCCGGCCGACGAATCGGATGTCATCAGTTCCAGGCCGGAAATCTGCCCGAACTGGCGCTCCAGCGGGGTGGTCACCAGCGATGCCATGGTGGTGGCGTTGGCACCGGGATACTGCGTGGTCACCACCAGGCTGGGCGCATCGATCTCCGGCAGTGCCGACACCGGCAGCGAGCGATAGCCCAGGATGCCGAGCAGCAACAGTCCCGCCATCAGCAGCGAGGTGGCGATCGGGCGGCGGATGAAGATCGTCGAAAAGCCCACGGGCAGATCCTTGCTGGAACGTCATGACGACGCCGGCAACAGTGCCGGCGCCGGTGAATCGAGTGGGTCCGCGGTCAACGCGGACCGCCACCGGGACGGCGACCGCCGCTCTGCTGCTGGGCAGCCTTCAGTTCGGCTTCGGTGGGCGCGGCAGGTGCCTGGCCCGGCTTCAGGGCAGTCACCTTGCTGCCCGGCTTGAGCCGGAACTGGCCTTCGCTGACCACCCGCTCGCCGCCTTTCAGGCCTTCGCTGACCTGTACGTGGCTGTCGCCGACTTCCACGCCGCTGCGCACGGTCTGCATCTTCACCGTGTTGTCCGGCTGCACCACATAGACATACTCGCCGTCCGGGCCGCGCATCACCGCCTGGGTGGGGATGACGATGCCGCCGGCAATGGTGCGCAGCTGCATGCGGACATTGACGAACTGGCCTGGCCACAGGGCGTTGTCCTGGTTGTCGAACAGGGCGCGCGCACGGAAGGTGCCGCTGTCGCTGCTGATCAGGTTGTCCACCACGTCCAGGCGGCCGTCGTCGCTGATCACGTGGGCATCGGTGCGGTCCAGGGCGGCGATGTCCACCTTGCCGGCCTGCTGCGCGGCGCGCACGTCGCCGAGCTGCCGCTCGGGCAGGTTGAACACCACATGGATGGGATGGATCTGGGTCAACGTGACCAGCGCGGTGCCAGCGCTGACCACATTGCCGGCGTCCACCGCACGGATGCCGGCCACGCCGGAGATGGGCGCGGTGACCCGGGTGTACTGCAGCTGCACCTGCGCGGCGCGCATGCTGGCATCGTTGGCGGCCACCGCGCTTTCATACTGGGCCACCTGGTTGCGCTGCGTGTCCAGGTCGGTCTTCGCCACGTACTGCTGGTATTCCGGCGCGCTGGAACGCTGGTAATTAGAGCGCGCGGTTGCCAGCAGGGCCTGGTTCTGGCGGCGTGCCGCGGCCGCTTCGTCATAGCTGGCCTGCGCGCTGCGCGGATCGATCTGCGCAAGCACGTCACCCTGCTTCACTTCCTGGCCTTCACGGAAGTTGATGCTCATCAACTGGCCGCCGATCTGCGGGCTCACGGTAACGGTGTTCATCGCACTTACCGTGCCCAGCGCGCTGGCGTACACAGGCACTTCCTGCACCGCCGCTTCGACCACGGTCACCGGCACCGGGCCGGCATCGGCCTGTTGCCCGCCGCGCTGTGCCGCACCGGTGCCGGCTGGCCCGGCCTTGCCACCACCGGCCATCCGCAGGCCCACGAACACGACCACCAGCACTGCCACGACCAGCAGCACGATCTTCCACAAACGCGACATTCCAATCACTCCTGGGGGGCTGGGCCGGGCAGGGGCCACGGCTGGCAAGGTGCCAAGCATACCTGTGGCCGGGGCAACTGCCTGCATGACAAATGGGACGGGTGATCGGACCTGTGCGCGCGCTGGAGGTTCCCGTGGCGTCCGGCTTGGCCTACATTCGGCCGGTATCCCCATCCAAGGAGTTCCGCATGCCCCGTCGCGCGCTGCTGTCCACCGCCCTGCTGCTGGCCCTGCCGCTGCTGGCCCACGCCGAAACCGCGGAGCGTCCCGAGGTGGCGGCCGCGGCACAACGCCTGCAGGCGAACGTGGTGGAATGGCGCCGGGATTTCCATCAGCACCCGGAGCTGTCCAATCGCGAGGAGCGGACCTCGGCGAAGGTGGCCGAACGCCTGCGCGCCATGGGCCTGAAGCCGAAGACCGGCATCGCCCACCACGGTGTGGTGGCGATCATCGAAGGCGGCAGGCCGGGCCCGAAGATCGCCCTGCGCGCGGACATGGATGCACTGCCGGTGACCGAGCAGACCGGCCTGCCGTTCGCTTCGAAGGCCACCAGTACCTACCGTGGCCAGCAGGTGGGGGTTATGCACGCCTGCGGCCACGATGCGCACACCGCCACCCTGCTTGGGGTGGCCGAGGCGCTGGTGGCGATGAAGAAGGACCTGCCA
>JAFAFF010000107.1 GCA_023423605.1 Pseudomonadota bacterium | reverse complement strand
GTGCCGAGCGCATGCCCAGATGCGGCCAACGATCCTCGTCGTTGGCTACGCTGGCCAGCAGGCGCTCACCGTCATCATGCAGCCATTGCAGGCGGCCCTGTTCCTGCAACTTTGTGCTGATCGCATCGTGCAGGGCGAACAGATGCTCTACATCGTCCGCGGCGTACTGCAACTGGGCGTCGGAAAGCGGCCGGCGCATCCAGTCCGAACGCGTCTCACCCTTGGCCAGGGCTACGCCGGTGATTTCCTGCACCAGCTTCTGGTAGCCCATGCCACTGCCGATTCCGGCCAGCGACGCGCCGATCTGGGTATCGAACAACGGGCGGGGCAGGGTGCCGCAGGTGTGCTTGAAGGCCACCAGGTCTTCGCTGGCGCTGTGCATCACCTTGGTGATGGAGGTGTCGGCAAGCCAAGGCGCCAGCGCGTCGGCCATGCCCGGCGCCAGCGGATCGATCAGCAGGATCTCCGGGCCGACCGCCATCTGCACCAGCGCAAGCTGGGGCCAGAAGGTGCGCTCGCGGATGAACTCGGTGTCCAGGCCGATGCGGGTGGGACGCAGCTCAAGGCGCGCCTGCAGTTCTGCGGGGGTGTTGATCCAGGTTGCCACGGTGCGTTCGACTTCTCGCGTTTGCTCAGGCAGGGGAGAATAGCCTAACGTCGGCCGCACCCTGGCCTGAAGGAGATGGTTTTGCGCCTGCCGCGCCTGTACCTGCTTTTGCCTGCCCTGTGGATGCTGGGAGCGACCGGCTGCGGTGCGCCGCCGGAACCGCCGGTGCCACCTGCGCGGGGCACTGGCACGGCGGCAGCAGCGCCGGGCACCGCCGCCGATGCCCGTGGGACGGTGACCATCGGTGGCGAAGACGCCGCCGAAACGGTGCAGCGCTGGACCCCGCCGCAGGTGGCGATCGATCCGTCGCAGCATGCCGCCGCACGCCGCGATGCCGAACGTGCGCTGCGCGAAGGACGGCTGTATGCCACCGCCGATGACGCCATTCCGATCTGGCTTGCGCTGCTGGAACAGGAGCCGCAGGACCGGCGCGCCCGTGATGGGCTGCTGCGTGCCCGGCGCGCGTTGCTTGCCAGGGCCCATGAGCTGCTGGAACGCCCGTTGCAGCAGCGTGCGGCGCTGGCCGAAGTGGGTACCATCGCGCTGGTGCTGCTGACGCTGGCGCCCGACGACGCACAGGTGCGCGCGCTGCAACGGCAGGTTGAAACGGCCCAGCGCGTGGTGGCCTTCAACCGGGCCGGCGAGGATGACCTGCGCGCGGGCCGCATCGGCGAGGGGGGCGACGGCGATGGTGCCATTGCCAATTTCCGCGAAGCGCTGGCCCTGGACCCTGCCGGGACGCGTGCGCGACAGGGACTGGCAGCGGCGGAAAGCGCGTTGATCGGTCGTGCCGAGGCCGCGGCGCGTGCCAGCGATTTCACCGCTGCCGGACGCTGGCTGGCCGAAGCCAGCAAGGTGCGCGATGCCTCGCCGACCATCGTCGACGCATTCGAGCGCGTGGAAGCGGTACGCACCGCCACGCTGGCCGACCTGCGCGACCGCGGATTGCTCGATCTCACCACGCCGCAGGGGCTGAAGCCGGCGCGCGAACGGCTGGAGCAGGCCATGCGCATTGCACTGCCGGGCGATGCTGCAGTGGCCCAGCTGCGCGAACGCATTGAACTGGCTACCCACTATGGCAATTTCCGGCCCGGGCAGGTCTTCAGTGATGCGCTGCGCGATGGCGGGCATGGGCCGCCGATGGTGGTGGTGCCGCACGGCGGCTTCCAGATGGGTGCAGGGCCTTCCGAACCCGGCGCCAGCGATGCCGAAAGGCCCGCCCATTACGTGCGTTTCGAACGCGGTTTTTCGATGTCGATCACCGAAGTGACAGTGGCCGACTTCGCGCATTTCGTGAAGTCGGCCAATGCGCGGCCACGCGCCACCCGGCGTGGCCATTCGGTGGTCTACGACGAGCGCAGCGGCAATTTCATCCGCCGCAGCGGCGTGGACTGGCAATCGGATTACGATGGCGGGCGGGCATTGGGCAACCAGCCGGTCATGCATGTCAGCGTCCGCGATGCCGAGGCCTATGCGAACTGGCTGTCGGAACAGACCGGCAAGTCCTACCGGCTGCCCAGCGAGGCGGAATTCGAGTATGCGCTGCGCGCTGGCTCGTCCGGACGGTATCCGTGGGGCAACCAGGGCGTGCCGCCCAGCGATTCCGGGAACTTCACCGGCGGCAAGGACGTGTCGCCGTCCGGCCGCCACTGGACCAATGCCTTCATCGGCTATGGCGACGGTTATTGGGGGGCTGCGCCGGTGGCGAGCTTCAAGCCCAACGCCTGGGGCCTGCATGACATGGGCGGCAACCTGAGCGAGTGGGTGGCCGACTGCTGGCATGCCAGTTACCGGCGCGCGCCGGCCGATGGCGCGGCATGGTTCAACCCGGGCTGCCGGGCGCGGGTGATCCGCGGCGCGAACTGGGCCAATGCGCCCGAGCAGACCCGCGCGGCGTGGCGGCAATCGCAGGATTCGGACACCACCAGCGCACGCATCGGTTTCCGCCTGGTCCGCGGTATCTGACGCTCACATTCGTTGGGCTAGGATGTCGCCGCGCCTGCCAATCCGGGTGGGCCAAGGCCAGGATGCACCCCGATGCGCAACGACCCGACGTCCCGTTCTCCGCAGCCACGCCAGCGCCGTGGCCTGTTCGGCAACATCCGCTGGTGGGTGCTGCTCGCCTTTGCTGGTTATGCGGCGTACTACTGGTTTTCCAATCGCGCGGTGGACCCCTATACCGGGCAGTCGGTACTGATCGACCACACGCTGGATGCATCCCAGGAAAAGGCGCTGGGCCTGCAGGCATACCAGGAAATCCTGGCGCAGGAGCGGCCATTGGATCCGAACGCGGAGATGTCACGTGATGTGCGTGATATCGCCCAGCGCCTGATCGCCAAGGTGGACGTGGTTGAAACAGCGCTGGCCGAGGAACACAACCAGCAGCCCACGCATTTTTCGCGCAGTTTCGATTGGGAGGTAAACGTTATCCAGTCGGACGAGGCCAATGCCTTCTGCCTGCCCGGTGGCAAGATGGCGGTGTATACGGGCCTGGTACCGGTGGCGCGCACGCGCGATGCGATGGCGGTGGTGATGGGCCATGAAATCGCGCACGCGCTGCTGCGCCATGGCGCGCAGCGGATGGCGCAGCAGAAGCTCACCCAGATCGGGCAGATGGCCGGCGCGGCCAGTGGCATGGATCCGCAACAGCAGCAGATGGTGATGGCGGCGATGGGGTATGGATACCTGCTGCCGTATGCGCGCGGACATGAAACGCAGGCCGATGAGGTGGGCCTGATGCTGGCTGCCGCCGCCTGTTTCGATCCGCGCGAAGCGATTCCGCTGTGGGAACGCATGGGCCAGGCCAGCGGCGGT
>JAFAFF010000345.1 GCA_023423605.1 Pseudomonadota bacterium | reverse complement strand
CCGGCGATCTGCGCATAGTCGTGGTCGAAGGCTTCCTTGAGCAGGAAGGCGGCGCGTTCTTCCGGCCCGAGTTGTTCAAGCAGCGACAGGAACGCCAGCGAAACGTCCTCGGCGAATGCGTGGCGCTGCGCCGGGTCCGCCTCTGCGGCATCGTCAGTCGTGATGTGCAGGGGTTCCGGCAGCCATGGCCCGATGTACTGCAGGCGCTGGCGCTTGACCGCGCGCAGCCGGTCCAGTCCCAGCCGGGTGGTGGCGGTGACCAGCCAGGCGGCGGGGTCGGCGATGGCGCGCGTGTCGACGCCGGCCCAGCGCAGCCAGGCGTCCTGGACCACATCCTCGGCATCGGCACGGCTGCCCAGCAGGCGGTAGGCCAGCGCCAGCAGGCGCGGACGATGGGTCTGGAAGGTGGTGTCGGCGTTCATGGTATCCAGGACGCGGCAGCAGCTGCCGGCGTGACACCCGAGCCTAGCGGATGTGACGCGCCCCGGCAGCGCCGGTCGCCGGACAGAACCCGCCCGGCACGGACGGGGTAAAATGGGCGGATTACCCCCGCCAGCCCCAAGCAAGCGAGCAAGCCGTGACATCGATCAAGCAGGAAGATTTCATCCAGTCCGTCGCCGACGCGCTGCAGTACATCTCGTACTACCACCCGGTCGATTACATCAAGAGCCTCGCCGCCGCCTACGAGCGCGAGGAATCGCCGGCGGCGAAGGAAGCGATGGCGCAGATCCTGATCAACTCACGCATGTGCGCCGAAGGCCATCGGCCGATCTGCCAGGATACCGGCATCGTCACCGTGTTCCTGGAAATCGGCATGGACGTGCGCTGGGACGATGCCACCATGGGCGTGGAGGAGATGGCCAACGAGGGCGTGCGCCGTGCCTACAACCACCCGGACAACAAGCTGCGCGCCTCGGTGCTGGCCGATCCGGCCGGAAAGCGCATCAACACCAGGGACAACACCCCGGGCGTGGTCAACGTCAAGGTGGTGCCGGGCGACAAGGTCGATGTCATCGTGGCGGCCAAGGGCGGCGGTTCCGAAGCCAAGAGCAAGTTCGCCATGCTCAACCCGTCCGATTCCATCGTCGATTGGGTGCTGAAGACCGTGCCGACCATGGGCGCGGGCTGGTGCCCGCCGGGCATGCTCGGCATCGGCATCGGCGGCACCGCGGAGAAGGCGATGCTGCTGGCCAAGGAATCGCTGATGGAGCCGATCGACATCAACGAGCTCAAGGCCCGTGGTGCGTCGAACCGCGCCGAAGAGCTGCGGCTGGAGCTGTACGAGAAGGTCAACGCGCTGGGTATCGGCGCGCAGGGCCTGGGCGGCCTGACCACGGTGCTGGACATCAAGGTCAAGGATTTCCCCACCCATGCCGCCAACCTGCCGGTGGCAATGATTCCGAACTGCGCGGCCACCCGCCATGCGCACTTCACGCTGGATGGCAGCGGCCCGGTGATGCTGGATCCGCCGTCGCTGGAAGACTGGCCGCAGATCACCTACGACGCCTCCAAGGGTACCCGCGTGGACCTGGACACCGTCACGCGGGAGGACGTGGCCAGCTGGAAGCCGGGGCAGACCCTGCTGCTCAACGGCAAGCTGCTGACCGGCCGCGATGCGGCGCACAAGCGCATGGTCGACATGCTCAACAAGGGTGAGCCGCTGCCGGTGGATCTGAAGGGCCGCTTCATCTACTACGTGGGGCCGGTGGATCCGGTGCGCGATGAAGTGGTGGGCCCGGCCGGCCCGACCACCGCCACGCGCATGGACAAGTTCACCCGCCAGGTGCTGGAGCAGACCGGACTGCTGGGCATGGTCGGCAAGGCCGAGCGTGGTCCGGCCGCCATCGAGGCGATCCGCGACAACAAGTCGGCCTACCTGATGGCGGTGGGCGGTTCGGCCTACCTGGTCTCCAAGGCCATCAAGGCCGCCAAGGTAGTGGGCTTTGCCGACCTCGGCATGGAAGCGATCTACGAGTTCACCGTGCAGGACATGCCGGTCACGGTAGCCGTGGATTCCACCGGCGAGTCGGTGCACACCACCGGCCCGCGCGAATGGCAGGCACGCATCGCCGGCATTCCGGTGGTGGTGGCCTGAGGGCTGCCGCCCGGGGATGCAACCCGATGGGTGATGCATCCCCGGCGGGTGATGCAGTCCCCTGGTGAATGATGCAGCCCTTGGTGGGGGTAATCCCGGTGGGTAAACCGGGCGGGTGAAATGATGGACGCGGCCGCAGGGCCGGTTCCGGTTGGCCTGGTGCGGTGACGACCAACGGTCGTCACCCACCCGGTTTACGCGCCCGGTTCAACCAACCGGTTCACCCAGCCGGTTTACCCATCCGGTTCACCTGCCCGGTTTTAGAGGATGTCCAGCACCCGTTCCGGTGGGCGGCACAGGCGCGTGCCCTTGCCGGTGATCACCACCGGACGGTTGATCAACCGCGGATGCGTGGCCATGGCGGCCACCAGCGCATCGTCATCGGCGTCGGCAAGTTCCAGTTCGGCGAACAGCGGCTCCTTGTCGCGCACCAGTTCGCGTGCCTGCAGGCCTGCCGTGCGCAGTACCTCGCGCAGCGCGGCTTCATCGGGGGCGTCGGCCAGGTAATCGACGATGGTGGGCTCAAACCCGGCATCGCGGATCAGGGTGAGTGCGCCACGCGAATTGCTGCACGACGGGTTGTGCCAGATGGTCACGGCCATCAGAACCACTCCAGCAGCGACACGCCCACGCCCACGTAGGTGGCCTTGTGGTTGTAGTCGATCATGCTATCGCCGTAGCCATCGAACACCTGCAGGTGACCGCGCAGCAGGTTGCTGATCGGGAAGCCGTAATCCAGCTGCAGCGCGCCATGCGAGCGGTCGCCGCCGCGCAGCGAATGGCGGGCCATCAGCGAGACTTCATGGCCGTTGCGGTTCCACACCAGGGTGGCGTCGCCGCGGCCCATGTAATCGTCGATGTCCGGGTTGTTGTCATCGCTGCGCGACTCGGGAATCCGGTACCACGGCCGCAGCACCAGCGCCCAGTTCTCGCGGTCCAGGCCGATGGTGGCGATGACGCGGTTCCAGCTGCGGGAGAAGGGGTCGGAGCGGCCATTGGACTGGTGGTTGATGCCGATGGCGGTCATGCGCCCGCGCCAGCCGCCGATGGAGTAACCGTTGCGGAACACGGCCATCACTTCCGGTTCGTAGTTGGTTTCCCGGAACGGTCGCGAGTTTTCGGCGTTGTAGGCCTGCCAGCGCGAGCTCTGCGTATAGCCCGCCCAGATATCGCCATTGTCGCCCAGCACGTTCTCGGCGATCTTGGTCTTGAAGCTGAGCTGGAACTTCAGCTCGGTGCTGTCCAGCGCCAGCGGCGTGGTGACGGTATTGGCGGGGTTGGGCGACTGCGGTGTCTGGTTCTTGTCACTGGTCCAGAAGGCGGGCAGCAGGTATACCGGCTTGTAGGCACGCAGCTGGAAGGGGCCCAGCTTGGAGTCTTCGGCCAGTTCCCAGCGGCTGTCCAGCAGCGAGCCGCGGCCGGCATTGGCCAGCGCGGAATCGTGCGGTTGGGGACGGAACAGGTCGCCCACCCGCGCACGCAGCTTCTCTTCGCCCTCGCTCACCCGTACCGCCTGGCGGTGTTCGCTGCGCGCCTCGGCAGCGGCTTCGGCGGCCGCGTCGGCCTGCGCGGTGGTGGCCACGTTCGGCCCGAACAACTGGTCATAGCAGGCCAGGCGCACGGCGTCGGTGGTGATGGCCGCACAGGCACCGGGCGTGGTGGCCGTCGGCGCGACGAATTCCTGTGCGGCCAGCGGTGCGCTGCACAGCGCCAGGGCCAGCGCCAGCGGGGTACGGAGAGGAAGGGGGGAAAGGATCATCGGTGCGGAACCTTGCACGGGCAGGAAGAAAATTCGCCACAGTGTGGACGCTGGCGCCGATGGCGACCAGCAGCGCCGCGTGAAACCGCCGTGGCAGGCGGCACGCCGGGGGAGGGCTAGAAGAACCACGCGAAGGCGAACAGCCCCAGCATCGCGATCAGCAGCGCGAGTTTCAACGCCAGGCCGAGCAGCAGGCCCATCCACGTTGCCAGGCCCACACGGGTTGACCGGCCCAGTTCGCGTCCGTGCCAGTATTCGCCGACCAGCGCGCCGGCCAGGGGGCCGAGCAGCAGGCCCAGCGGCATGAAGAACATGCCGGCCACGCTGCCCACGAAGGTTCCCCACAGGGCCTTGCGGCTGGCTCCCACCCGCCTGGCGCCCACCACCGTGGCCAGCACATCCGCCACCAGCGACAGCACGGTCAACAGGCCCAGCACCAGCAGGGCGGGCCATCCGACGTGGGCGAACCCGTCGGCCCAGGCAGCGAGCAGCAGGCCGACAAACACCAGCGGCAGGCCGGGAAGCGCCGGAAGCACGACGCCCGCAATGCCGATCAGCACGCTGAGGATCGCTAGCAGGTACAAGATGAATGAGAGGTCCATTCTTATGCGTATGGTGTGAGGTTTTGGGCTTGACAGCGGGAAAAATCAGACGTTGCTTTTTCGTTTTGCGCAGGTTAAGTTGACCCCGCTGAGCTTGGCAAGGTCACCGTGAATCGTGGCCTGATGAGGTTGATCTTCCGGATCCGCTGCATCGCTGCACCTCGCTTCCCCTTGCTTGTCAGCCGCCCGTCCAGGCGTATCCAACAACAAGAGAGTCAGGGAGTAGGAAAGATGTCTGAGCGTGAAAGCGGAACTGTGAAGTGGTTCAACGATGCGAAGGGTTTCGGCTTCATCAGCCGTGAGAACGGCGAGGACGTGTTCGTGCACTTCCGCGCCATCCAGACGCAGGGCTTCAAGAGCCTGAAGGAAGGCCAGAAGGTCACCTTTACGGTCGTCAACGGCCAGAAGGGCCTGCAGGCCGACGCTGTCGAGCCGCAGTAAGGCTGGCCTGCCGCCTGACATGCAGAGGGCCCGCGCAAGCGGGCCCTCTGCGTTTGCGTGTCGTGGCAGCTGCGGGAAGGCAGCGTCATGGCCGTTCCGGCCAGCCGGGCAGGGCCCGGCTCTCCGAGGCAATGCCGCGCTGGATCAGCGCAGAACGACGCGACCATTCACCACGCGGACATAGGTGTTTTCGCGGATGCCGCCCAGGTCGCGCTGGTTGACCACGATGGTGCGGCCATCGTCCATGCGCACCGAAATATCGTAGGTATCGCTGGTCACGTTCTTCTGTATCTGGTTGCCGGCCAGCGCGCCACCCACCGCACCCGCCGCGGCGGCGATGTTCTTGTTGCCGCGGCTGCCGCCGGTGTGGTCGGAGATTTCATGGCCGGCAACCGCGCCGACGATGCCACCCAGGACGGCGCCGGTGGCGCTGGGCGCGGTGCGGCCGGAGGCCACGGTGTTGATCCGGGTCACGATGCCGCAATCGGCGCAACGACTGGTGTTGTAGTTGCCGCTGCTGCTGCCGTAGCCGTTGTTGTATCCGCCGCCGCCGTAGCCCGGCGAGGTGGCGCAACCGGCCAGGGCAAGGGTGGCGATGGCACTGGCGGCGATGAGCTGGATCTTCATGGTGGTTTTCTCCTGGCCAGAATTGAAAGGTTGCGTCTGGTGCGCGTGTGGCTGAATCCTCCCGCTTTCAACGTGAACGACGCGCCAACCCTGTCGCTGCTTCCCCGCTGCAGGCTGAATACGCTGCAAGAAGAGGTCGATCGCGACGCATGGTGTCGGCAGTTGTCGGCCGGGCAGCGCAACCGGCCGCTGGGGAATCGCCGTCGGCGAGCGTAAAATGCCGCGATGAACGAACAGGTCAAAGCGCGTTTTGCCGGCGTTGAACGGCTGTATGGGCGCGGTGCGCTGGAAACACTGCAGGCGCGCCGGGTGGCAGTGGTGGGCATGGGCGGCGTCGGCTCGTGGGTGGTGGAGGCGCTGGCGCGCTCGGCGGTCGGCCATCTGTCCCTGATCGATGCCGACGACATCTGCGTGTCCAACACCAATCGCCAGCTGCCGGCGCTTGAAGGGCAGTACGGCCGCAACAAGGCGGTGGCGATGGCCGAACGGTGCCGTGCGATCAATCCGGACATCGACGTGGACGCCATCGAAGCCTTCCTGACCCCGGCGAACATGGCGCAGTTGCTGGACCGCGGGTTCGACCTGGTCATCGATGCCTGCGACAGCTTCCGGGTGAAAGTGGAAACCATCGCCTGGTGCCGGCGTCGCAAGCTGCCGCTGCTGACCGTGGGCGCTGCGGGCGGCCGCACCGATCCGACCCTGGTCCGCGTGCGGGATGTGTCGCGGACGGAACACGACGCCATGCTGGCGCTGATCCGCAGGAAGCTGCGCAGCGAGTTCAACTTCCCGAAGAATGCCAAGCGCTACTTTGGCGTGCCCGCCGTCTATTCGCTGGAAAACGTGCGTTACCCGCAGGCCGATGGCAGTGTCTGCGGCATCCGCCCGCAGCTGGGTGAAGATGCGGCGCTGAAGCTCGATTGTGGGGCCGGGCTGGGCGCGGCCACCCACATCACCGGTGCCTTCGCGTTTGCGGCGGTCGCCAAGGCGCTGGAGATGCTGCTGGCCCCGAAGAAGGAAAAGACCGATTCCTGATCGCACCTGCCGCGGTCAGCTGGCCTTGGCCGGGGGCTGGGGCAGGTTGAACAGGGCCTGCGTGTTCGCGCGGGTGGCGGTGGCCAGTTCGTCCACGCCGATGCCACGCAGCCGTGCGATGAAGGCGGCGATGTCACGCAGCCTTGCCGGCTCGTTGCGCTGGCCGCGGATACCGGCATCCGGCTGGTCCGGCGCGTCGGTTTCCAGCAGCAGGCAGTCCAGCGGCATGTCCCGCACCAGCCGATGCAGGCGCCTGGCACGGTCGTAGGTGACCGGCCCGCCGATACCCAGCAGGAAGCCGTGGCGATACAGCTGCGTGGCCTGCTCCGGGCTGCCGGAAAAGCTGTGCACCACGCCGCGCAGGCCCCCGACCGCGCGGATGGCGGCGATCACCGCATCCACCGCGCGCCTGGCGTGGACGATCACGGGAAGCGAGTATTCGCGCGCCAGCTCCAGCTGGGCGTTGAAGAAGAACTGCTGGCGTTCGCGGTCCAGGCCTTCGATGAAGAAATCCAGTCCGCATTCGCCGATGGCGCATGGCCGTTCCCGTTCCACCCATTCGCGCAGGGTGGCGAGGTCCTGCTCGCGATGTTCCTCCAGGAAGACCGGGTGCAGTCCGTACGCCGGGAACAGCCCGGGCGCCTGCTGGCAGACATCGCGCAGCTTCGGCCAGCTGGCCGCGGTTACTGCCGGGACCACCTGGGTGGTTATGCCAGCGGCGCGTGCGCGCGCCACCACCGCGGTGCGATCACTGTCGAATTCGCTGGCGTCCAGGTGGCAATGGCTGTCGAACAGTGCGCTCAACGCGGTTCCAGCGGCTGGCGGACGGACGGGCGGGCCTTCCAGTTCGCCAGCAGCAGGGTGCCCAGGCCGAACAGCAGTTCATCCACGAACGGCACAGGGTCCGGCACCACCAGGGTGATGGCGAACAGCGCGGCGGTGAGCTTGAACAGGGTGGGATAGCGCAGCCTGCGCGCCCAGCCGATCAGCGGAAGCAGCATCGGATTGCCCATGGAATCTCGACCTCTGGAATCTACCTGTGCAGACGCTACCATGCGCCTGCCATGGCTCTTTCCTGAATGGGAGAATATCTGCGAACATCGTGTGGAGATTGCGTTCAGGAAGTGCATGCTGCAATCCGCGTCGTCAACAGTTGCGGGTGGTCCGCAAGGAGCTGGTCATGAAATCCACTACTACTACTGTCCTGGTCGCCGCGGGTGCGCTGCTGGTCGGTGGCATCGCAACGGCCGCTTTCATGAAAAGCGACGACAAGGCGCCGGATTATCTGGGTGCCAATGACGCAACGCCGGCGGCGGAAGGTGCGCTGGCCGATGATGGCGCGCGCAGCGATGCACTGGACCTCGACGCCCGTCGCGGACTGGAATATGCCGATGTGCTCCGCGTGGATCCGGTCACGCAGAAGGAGAAGGCCTACGCCACCGTCATCGGCACCGAGGCGGTGCGGCAGACCTCCAGCACGCAGACGCCGCATGAGGTCTGCCAGGACGTGGTGGTGCAGGAACGCCTGCCCGAGCGCGACGGCAATGTCGGCGGCACGGTGGCCGGTGCGGTGATCGGCGGCCTGCTCGGCAACCAGATCGGCGGCGGCAACGGCCGCAAGGTGGCTACGGCTGCCGGCGCCGTGGCCGGTGGCGTGGTGGGCAACACGGTGGACAAGCGCCACGTCGGTGGCCGCGTGGTCAACCGCACCGAACGCCAGTGCCACACTGAAACCACCACGTCCGAATCCAGCCGCGTCACCGGTTACAACGTCACCTACCGCAATGAGGATGGCACCACCGGCACCATGCGCATGGACAGCAAGCCGGGCAACCGCATCGCCATGGGTACCAACGACGTGGTCAAGGGTTACGACGTGACCTACCGCTACGACGGTGCCGAGAAGACCATCCGCATGAACGAGAAGCCGGCCAGCGATCGCCTGCCGGTGGTCGATGGCCAGCTGGTCACGCAGACGGCCGCGGCTGCGGACCTGGCCACCAACCGCCAGTAACACGCGCCGCCCGCATCGGACACATCGCGCCACGTAGAGCGGGGCTCTGCCCCGCTGATTCGATAGCGTCCAGCCGGGCAGAGCCCGGCTCTACGACGTGACCCCAGGTAGAGCAGGGTTCTGTCCCGCTGCGCGGCGATGCCTCCAGCCGGGCAGAGCCCGGCTCTACGAGGCACAATGCCGAGGTAGCGCCGCACGGTTCTGGCGCAGGAAATGGATGCATGTGTGGATTGGCGGGAATGTTGTTGCCGGAGCCTGCGCTGGCCGAAGGCGTGCTGCAGGCACTGGCGGGCCGGATGGGCGATGCCGTGCTGCATCGCGGCCCCGATGACCGCGGCGTGTGGGTGGATGCAGCGGCCGGTATCGCACTGGCGCACCGGCGGCTGAGCATCCTTGACCTGTCGCCGCTGGGCCATCAGCCGATGGCATCGGCCGATGGGCGCTATCTGCTGGCCTACAACGGCGAGATCTACAACTTCGCACAGCTGCGTGCCGGCCTGGAGCCGTTGGGCCACGTGTTCCGGGGGCACTCGGATACCGAAGTGCTGCTGGCGGCCATCCTGCAATGGGGGCTGGAAGAGACCCTGCAGCGCTGCAATGGCATGTTTGCCATCGCGCTGTGGGACCGTCATGAGCGCTGCCTGTGGCTGGTGCGCGACCGGGTCGGCAAGAAGCCGCTGTACTACGGCTGGGCCGGCCAGACGCTGGTATTCGGCTCGGAACTGAAGGCGCTGTGGCAGCATCCGGATTTCGACAACGAGGTCGACCGCGATGCGCTGACGCTGCTGCTGCGGCTGGACTACATTCCTGCCCCGCATACCATCCACCAGCGCTGTTTCAAGATGATGCCGGGACGGGTGTTGCGGCTGGACGCTGCCGCGGTGGCCGCCGGGCCATCCGCACACCGCCCGGAGCAGGCGCAGCGACCGTTCTGGGATGCACGCGCGCGCATGCAGGCCGCGCTGGCCACGCCGTTCCAGGGAAGCATCGAGGAGGCCGGACAGCAGCTGGATGGCCTGCTGCACGATGCGGTGGCGCTGCGCATGGTCGCGGACGTGCCAGTGGGCGTGTTCCTGTCCGGCGGGACCGATTCCTCGCTGGTCGCCGCGCTCATGCAGGCGCAGAGCAGCACGCCGGTGCACAGCTTCAGCATCGGCTTCAGCGGCTCGCACCACGATGAAGCGCCGCTGGCCAGGGAACTGGCCACTCACCTGGGCTGCGATCACACCGAGCTGTATGTCAGTGGCGCCGATGCGCTGGCGGTGGTGCCGCGCCTGCCGGCGATGTTCGACGAGCCGTTTGCCGATGCCTCGCAGGTGCCTACCGCGCTGGTGGCGCAGCTGGCCCGCCATGGGGTGACCGTGGCGTTGTCCGGCGACGGTGGCGACGAGCTGTTCTTCGGCTACACGCGCTATGTGCGCGCGCTGCGCAACTGGCAGATGCTGGGCCGGGTGCCGGCGCCGCTGCGCCGCTGGCTGGGCGCGCACGCGGGCGGGCAGGGGGAGGCATCGCGAACCGGCGGGGTGGCCGCGCTGCTGGCCGAGGCGGGCGCGCGTGGCATCGGCGATGTGTACCGCAACCGTATCTCACGCTGGCGCGATCCGCTGGCGGCGGTGCCGGGCGCGCGGCCGGCCGGGAGCTTCTACGACCTGGCCGATCCTCTGCACGGCGCGGGTACGCCGGCCGACGCGATGATGCTGGCCGATTTCGTGAGCTATCTGCCGGATGACCTGTTGTGCAAGGTGGACCGTACCTCCATGGCGGTCGGCCTGGAAGCGCGGGCGCCACTGCTGGACTGGCGGGTGGCCGAATTCGCGTGGTCGCTGCCGCTGGCGTTCAAGCGTCGCGACGATGTCAGCAAGGTACTGCTCAAGCGCGTGCTGGGCCGTCACGTGCCGCATTCGATGGTGCACCGGCCCAAGCGCGGCTTCGGCGCGCCGGTGAGCGACTGGCTGCGTGGCGATCTGCGGCCCTGGGCGGAAGAACTGCTGGACCCGGCGCGGCTGGAGCGCGAAGGCATGCTGTCGGCGGCCACCGTGCAGCCGTTGTGGAAGGCCTTCCAGGCCGGCCAGCGCAAGTGGCATACCCACCTGTGGAACGTGCTGATGTTCCAGGCATGGCAGGCGCACTGGCGGCAGGTGCGCCGTGATGTGCGGCCCTTGCCGGGACCCTGAGCCTTCACGGCGCGGTCTTCACCGCCGTCGAAGGCGTGCGCCACTAGGCTGTGCTTCCCCAGACCACAAGGAGCATGCCCCATGGCCGAACCCACCATCGCTGTCCTGGTCGGCAGCCTGCGCAGGGAATCGATCAACCGCCGGCTGGCCGGCGCGCTGGAAAAGCTCGCCGCCGGCAAGGCGCGCTTCGAGTACATCGAAATCGGCGACCTGCCTTTGTACAACCAGGATTTCGACCAGGCCTACCCGGCGCAGGGAACACGCCTGAAGGAACGGATACGTAATGCCGACGCCGTATTGTTCGTGACGCCGGAGTACAACCGCTCGATTCCGGGCGTGCTGAAGAACGCCATCGACATCGGTTCGCGTCCCTATGGCGACAGTGCCTTCGCCGGCAAGCCCGCTGCGGTGATCGGTGCCTCCATCGGTGCCATAGGTACGGCAATGGCGCAGCAGCATCTGCGCAACGTGCTCGCTTACCTGGACATGCAGGTGCTTGGCCAGCCGGAAGCATTCATCCATTACAAGGATGGCCTGATCGACGACGACGGCACTATCGGCAACGATGGCACCCGGAAATTCCTGCAGGATCATGTGGACCGTTTCCTGGCGCTGGTGGCGCGCCACGGCAAGGCCGGCTGAACATCGCACCCGGCGCGTCGCTGGCGGCGCGCGTCGATCTGCGATAATGCCCGCGACAGGCGCTGCAAGGGTGCCTGTCGCAGTTCATGCGATGCGATTGCGCCATGCTGGTCAGGCACTGGCGGATATCCCCCGTTTCTCCACGGCTTATCCACAGGCTTGTCCATGGCGGCCGCGTGCGGCGCATGCCTACACTCGTGCCTTGTCCCAGCAGGAAACCCCGTTCCATGTCCGCCCGTCCCGGCTACCGTTCCGACCGAAGAGAGCGCTTCGACCGCGATGAATCGCGTATCGACCAGCTGCGCGTGCCACCGCATTCGGTGGAGGCCGAACAGGCGGTGCTGGGCGGGTTGATGCTGGCGCCGGACGCCTTCGACCGCGTCAACGACCAGCTCACCGAGGCAGATTTCTACCGCCGCGACCATCAGATGATCTACCGCGCGATCCGCGAGCTGTCCGAGCGTGGGCGTCCTTTCGATGCGGTGACGCTGGGCGAGTGGTTCGAATCGCAGGGCAGGCTGGAGCTGGTGGGCGATGGCGCCTACCTGATCGAACTGGCCAGCACCACGCCGTCGGCCGCCAACATCGTCGCGTATGCGGAGATCGTGCGCGACAAGGCGGTATTGCGGCAGCTGATCCAGGTCGGCACGGACATCGTCAATGACGGTTTCCAGCCGGAGGGGCGCGACAGCAGCGAGCTGCTGGCCACGGCGGAAAAGTCCGTGTTCGCCATCGCCGAACAGGGCGCGCGTGGCCGTACCGATTTCGTCGCCATGCCGGGTGCGCTGAAGGATGCGTTCGAAGAGCTGCGCAACCGTTTCGAGAACGGCGGCAACATCACCGGCCTGCCGACCGGCTATGCCGATTTCGATGCGATGACCGCCGGCCTGCAGCCGACCGACCTGATCATCCTGGCCGCGCGTCCGGCAATGGGCAAGACCACCTTCGCACTGAACATCGCCGAATATGCGGCAATCAAATCGAAGAAGGGCGTGGCGGTATTCTCGATGGAAATGTCGGCCTCGCAGCTGGCGATGCGCCTGATTTCCTCCAATGGACGCATCAACGCGCAACGCCTGCGCACCGGACAGCTGGAAGACGAGGACTGGAGCCGTGTCACCGGTGCCATCCGCATGCTGAAGGAAACCAAGATATTCATCGACGATACGCCGGGCGTGTCGCCGGAGGTGCTGCGCTCCAAGTGCCGGCGCCTGAAGCGCGAGCACGACCTGGGGTTGATCGTGATCGATTACCTGCAGCTGATGAGCGTGCCGGGCAACAGCGAAAACCGCGCTACGGAAATCTCGGAGATCTCGCGCTCGCTGAAGGGGCTGGCCAAGGAACTGAACGTGCCGGTGATCGCGTTGTCCCAGCTCAACCGCTCGCTGGAAACGCGTACCGACAAGCGCCCGGTGATGGCTGACCTGCGCGAATCCGGCGCCATCGAGCAGGACGCGGACATGATCGTTTTCATCTACCGCGATGATTACTACAACAAGGAAAATTCTCCGGACAAGGGCCTGGCCGAGATCATCATCGGCAAGCACCGCGGTGGTCCGACCGGGTCGTGCAAGTTGAAATTCTTCGGCGAATACACCCGCTTCGACAACCTGTCGCACGATTCGGTAGGCTCCTTCGAGTAACGCCGCCGGCGTTTACCCGGCTTCGTCGGCCGATATCCCGGTTTCGTCGCAATCCGCTTGAGGCGGCCATGGCGGTGCGCGACCCTGCGTCCAGACGGCAGGCTCGCCGCGTGGGAGATCGTCATGAAGACATTGTTCGCCGTGGGTGTGTGGTGCCTGTTGTTCGTGCTGTGCTGGCCGCTGGCCATCCTCGCGTTGCTGGCATGGCCGCTGGTGTGGCTGATCAGCCTGCCGTTCCGGCTGGTCGGGATTACCTTCTCCGCCTTGTTCGCGTTCCTGGGCGCGCTGCTGATGCTGCCGGCACGGCTGCTCGGCGGCGGCAGGGCGGCAAGCGCATGAACGTGGCAGCCTGCGCGGGCTGGGCGCTGTTGGCGGCGGCTCTGGCCGCGGGCGCCGGTCTTGCATCGGCCGGCGGCCAGGCGGTGCGGGGGAGCGGTGCCGGGACAGCCCGGGCCAGCGCCGCTGCGGCAGGCGCAGCACCTGCGCCGCGCAGCGTGGCCAGGACCCAGGTATGCACGGTGCACAAGGAACTGCGCATTGGCGATTACGTGATGCGCCACGAGACCTGCCGGGATGCCCCACAGGCGGAGGCGAAGGGCCGGTAGGGACTGGCGGCTGCCGGGATGCGCACGGGCGGAAAACGAACAACCCCGCGGAAGCGGGGTTGTTCGGGATGCCTTGATGGGGAGCGGTGACGACCAACGGTCGTCACCCACCACTGGTGCTGGGTGTTCATCCACCACTGGTGGCCGGACTTCTCATCCGTCAGTGGTGATCGATGTTCCCCCACCACTGGTAGCCGGACTTCTCATCCATCAGTGGTGATTGATGTTCCCCCACCACTGATGGCCGGACTTCCCGCCCATCAGTAGTGATTGGTGTTCCCACCACCGTGCTGGCGGCTACCGGGATCAGTTCGCCTTGTGGATGGCGCGCTTGCTCACTGCCATGGCAGCATCGTGCACCACTTCCGAAAGCGACGGATGGGCGTGGCAGATACGCGCCAGGTCATCGGCCGAACCGCTGAACTCCATGGTCAGCACGCCTTCGTGCACCAGTTCGGACACGTTGGCGCCCACAAGGTGCATGCCCAGGATGCGATCGGTCTCGGCATGCGCCAGCACCTTCACGAAACCTGCCGGCTCGATCATCGCCACGGCGCGGCCGTTGGCGGCGAACGGGAAGCTGCCGGCCTTGTACGGAATGCCTTCGGCCTTCAGCTGCTGCTCGGTCTTGCCCACCCAGGCCAGTTCCGGTTCGGTGTAGATGACCCACGGAATGGTGTCGAAGTTGACGTGGCCCGGCAGGCCTGCGATCAGTTCGGCAACCGCGATGCCTTCCTCGAAGCCCTTGTGCGCCAGCATCGGACCGCGCACGCAGTCACCCACCGCCCACACGCCATCGACACCGGTGTGGCAATGCTCGTCCACTTCGATCTGGCCGCGTTCGTTGACCTTCACGCCGGTGCCTTCGGCCAGCAGGCCCTTGGTGGCGGCGCGACGGCCAACGGCCACCAGCAGCTTGTCCACCACCAGGTTCTTCTCGCCTTCGGCGTCGGTGTAGGTGAGGGCGACTTCCTTCTTCTTGCCCTTGCCGGTCACTTCGGCCCTGGAGACCTTGGCGCCCAGGCGGATGTCCAGGCCCTGCTTCTTGAATTCCTTGGCGGCGGCCTTGGCCACTTCGGTATCGGCGGCGGCCAGGAAGTCCGGCAATGCCTCCAGGATGGTCACTTCGGCGCCCAGGCGCTTCCACACGCTGCCCAGTTCCAGGCCGATCACGCCGGCACCGATCACGGCCAGGCGCGCCGGCACTTCGGTGAAGTCCAGGCCACCGACGTTGTCGACGATGGTTTCGCCGTCGAACTTCGCGAACGGCAGTTCGATCGAATCCGAACCGGCGGCGATGATGACGTTGGTGCCCTTCAGTTCCACCACCGAGCCGTCATGCTGGGTCACCTTGACCACGTTGCCCGGCTGCAGTTCGCCGAAGCCGTAGTACGCAGCGACCTTGTTGGCCTTGAACAGCATGGCGATGCCGCCGGTGAACTGCTTGACGATCTTGTCCTTGCGGCCAACCATCGCTTCGACGTCGATCTTCGCGTCCTTGAAGCTGATGCCGTGGTCGCCAAAGATATGGCCCATGTTCCAGTACTGGCGCGAGGAATCCAGCAGCGCCTTGGACGGAATGCAGCCCACGCGCAGGCAGGTGCCGCCCAGGGCCGGCTTGCCATCCTTGCCGAGGGCCGCGTCGATGCAGGCCGTCTTCAGGCCCAGCTGCGCGGCGCGGATGGCGGCGTGGTAACCGGCCGGGCCGGCACCGATGACGACGACGTCGAATTGTTCAGCCATGTGTTGATTCCTTGATGCATTCCCGAGCTTCACGAGAAAGCCGGTGGCGCGAAGCGCCGGGGAAGAGGGCGGGAACGCCGCCCCCGGATCGACGAACCCCTCCGCTGCCGGGCAGCGGAGGGGTCGCGGGTATTACAGGCCGAACAGCATGCGGCCCGGGTTTTCCAGCTGGTTCTTGATGTCCACCAGGAACTGCACCGAGTCCTTGCCGTCGATGATGCGGTGGTCGTAGGACAGCGCCAGGTACATCATCGGCGCGATCACCACCTGGCCGTTCTCGGCGATGGGGCGTTCCTTGATGGCGTGCATGCCCAGGATGGCGCTCTGCGGCGGGTTGATGATCGGGGTGGACAGCAGCGAGCCGAAGGTACCGCCGTTGGTC
>JAFAFF010000341.1 GCA_023423605.1 Pseudomonadota bacterium | reverse complement strand
AGCTTTCCCAGTCGCGCGCAGCGCGGCCGATGCCGCCGTACACCACCAGTTCCTGCGGGCGCTCGGCCACGTCCGGGTGCAGGTTGTTCATCAGCATGCGCAGCGGCGCTTCGGTCAGCCAGCTCTTGGCGTTGAGGGCGGTGCCGGTGGGCGCGGCGATGGTGCGGGACGGGTCGTGGCGGGTCATGCGGCGCTCCGGTTCGTAGCGAATTCAAGGCAGGCGGTGAGCACCTGCGCCAGGGTGTGGCGCAGCGGTGCGGCGTGGTCGGGGTCAAGCGGGGTGGGCCAGCTGTGCTCGTCCACCTGGTCGGGCAGCGGCTCGTGCATGTAGCCACGGCAGGCCAGTTCCATCTGCAGCGAATGCACGCCGCCGGAGATGTCGCTGTAATGGCGGGTAATCCAGCCGCCCTTGAAGCGGCCGTTGCGCACGTGGCTCATGCCGCTGATCTTCAGCAGGTTCTCCACCACGTCGCTCAATGCGTTGTCGCACGAGGTGTCCACCGCGCCGGATGGGCCGGCGGTACCGAGATTGAACTGCGGCAGTTCGCCTTCGAACAGGTGCGGAATGTGCGAGCGGATGGAATGCGCGTCGTAGACCACCACGGTGTCGTGCTGCTGGCGCAGGCGCGCGATCTGCGCTGCCAGCGCATCGTGATAGGGCGCGAAATACGTGTCGCGACGGCGCGCGATCTCCGCTTCATCCGGCTCGCGGCCAGCGTGGTACAGCGGCTGGTTGTCGAAGGTGGTCAACGGACACAGGCCGGTGGTGTTCTGGCCCGGATACAGCGACACGCCGCTGGGGTCGCGGTTGAGGTCGATGACCGAGCGCGAGATGGCCGAACGCACGGTCGTGGCACCCATGCCACGCGCGAAGTCATACAGTTCGTGCACCCACCAGTCGGTGTCGCGGCGTGCCAGCCACGGCGAGTGGTAATCGTCGATCAGATCATGCGGCAGCTCGCTGCCGGTGTGCGGGAAGCTGACGATCAACGGAGTGTCGCCCTCGTGCACCGTCAGCCATTCGGGATTGGCCTTCATGCCTGCGGTTCCACGGTCGGCAGCTCCACGCCTGGCAACAGATGGCCCACCCCCTGTGCCAGCGCGCCGCTGCGCACCAGCTGGGTGGCGGTCACCATGTCCGGATGGAAGTAGCGGTCCTCTTCAAGCGTCGGTACCTGTGCACGTAGGGTGGCGCGCACGGTTTCCAGTGCGGCACTGGAGCGCAGCGGGGCATGGAAATCGCAGCCCTGCGCGGCCGCCAGCAGCTCGATGCCGACCACGTTGGCGGCATTTTCGGCCATCTGCAGCAGGCGTCGCGCACCATGTGCGGCCATCGACACATGGTCTTCCTGGTTGGCCGAAGTGGGAATGGAATCGACGCTGGCCGGGTAGGCGCGCTGCTTGTTTTCCGAGACCAGTGCGGCGGCGGTCACCTGCGGAATCATGAAACCGGAATTCAGGCCGGGGCGCGGCGTAAGGAATGCCGGCAGACCGGACAGCGCCGGGTCCACCAGCATCGCGGTGCGGCGCTCGCTGATCGAACCAATCTCGCACACCGCCATGGCCAGCATGTCGGCGGCAAAGGCCACCGGCTCGGCATGGAAGTTGCCGCCGGACAGCGCTTCGCCGGTGTCGGTGAACACCAGCGGATTGTCCGACACGCCGTTGGCTTCGATTTCCAGCGTGGTGGCAGCCTGGCGCATGATGTCCAGCGCCGCACCCATCACCTGCGGCTGGCAGCGCAGGCAGTACGGGTCCTGCACGCGCACATCGTTGTCGCGGTGCGATTCGCGGATCGCCGAGCCTTGCATCAGCGAACGCAGCGCGGCGGCGGTCGCGATCTGCCCACGCTGGCCACGGATGGCATGGATACGCGGATCGAACGGCGTGTCCGAGCCCTTCGCTGCTTCCACCGACAGCGCCCCGGTGACCAGCGCCGCCTGGAACACGGTCTCGATCTCGAACAGCCCCGCCAGCGCATAGGCGGTGGAGAACTGGGTGCCGTTGAGCAGGGCCAGCCCTTCCTTGGCTCCCAGCTCGATCGGCTGCAGGCCGGCACGTGCCAGCGCATCGGTTGCCGGCAAGCGTTCGTCACCGATGAAGGCTTCGCCCACGCCCAGCATCACGCTGGCCAGGTGCGACAGCGGTGCCAGGTCACCCGAAGCACCCACCGAGCCCTGTGCCGGCACCACCGGCAGCACGCCCTTGACCAGCATCGCTTCCAGCAACAGCAGGGTTTCCTCGCGTACGCCCGAAGCCCCCTGCGCCAGGCTGACCAGCTTCAGCGCCATCATCAGCCGCACCACGCTGGCCGGCATCGGCTCGCCCACGCCGGCCGCATGCGAGAGCACGATGTTCCGCTGCAGGGTGGCCAGGTCCTCGCGTTCGATGCGCACGCTGGCCAGCTTGCCGAAGCCGGTGTTGATGCCATACACCGGTGCGCCTTTGGCGACGATGGCGGCCACGGCTGCAGCACTGGCGCGCACCGCCGGCAGCGCGGCCGGGTCCAGTGCAAGCGGCGCGCCGCGATGGACCTGCCGCCACTGGGCAAGGGTGACATGGCCGGGGCGAAGAACCAGGGTGTTGCTCATGTGTTGCTCCAGGAGACAGGCAGGTCGGGCTGCCCGCGCACCACGCGCGCGTGCAGCGGATTGAAGCCGATGCGGTAGACCAGGTCGGCAGGGGCGTCGATGTCCCATATCGCCAGGTCGCAGTCCATGCCCACCGCAAGCTGGCCGATGCGGTCGCCGCGCCCCAGGGCGCGCGCCGCATTGCGGGTGAAGCCGGCGATGCATTCGTCCACGGTGAGCCGGAACAGCGTGGCGCCCATGTTCATCGCCAGCAGCGGGCTGGTCAGCGGCGAAGTGCCGGGGTTGCTGTCGGTGGCCAGGGCCAGCGGCACGCCGGCCGCGCGCAGTGCATCGATCGGCGGCAGGGTGGTATCACGGGTGAAATAGAAGGCGCCGGGCAGCAGCACGGCCACGGTGCCGGCGGCGGCCATCGCGGCGATGCCGGCCTCATCCAGGTGTTCGATATGGTCGGCCGACAGCGCACCGAAGCTGGCCGCCAGTTCGGCGCCATGCTGGTTGCTCAGTTGTTCGGCATGGATCTTCACCGCCAGCCCGTTCGCGCGCGCGGTCTCGAACACCTGCCGCGCCTGCGCCGGTGAGAACGCGATGTTCTCGCAGAACACATCCACCGCATCGGCCAGGCCTTCGGCAGCGATGGCCGGAATCATCGTGTCGCAGACCTCATCGATGTATTCCTGTGCCTCGCG
>JAFAFF010000221.1 GCA_023423605.1 Pseudomonadota bacterium | reverse complement strand
TGGCTGTTCCGGATCGCCCACAACCGCCTGAACGATCATTGGCGGTCGGCGCGGCACCGCCCCGCCGCGCCCGTGGATGCCGAAGACCGCGTGCTGGCCGTCACCGATGGCCACTCGCCGGAGACGCAGCTCGGCCGTCGCGAACAGGCACGGCAGGTGCAGCAGGCGATGGATTCGCTGCCTGTGGACCAGCGCGAGGTGCTGCACCTGCGGTTGGAACAGGAACTGAGCCTGGAGGACATCGCCCGCATCACCGGCGTTGGCCGGGAAACCGTCAAGTCGCGTTTACGCTATGCGATGGACAAACTGCGCGCGGGGTTGAATCCATGAACAACCGCGATCCGTTCACGCCCGAAGAACGCGAGCTGGCCGGCCTGCTGCCGGGCCGCATGGACGTCACGCCATCGCCCGAAGCCGATGCGGCGGTCATCGCCGCTGCACGCGCTGCCCTGCAGGGCGATGCGGCGCCGCCGCGCCAAGGCGCGCTTCAACGCCCTGCCGATGGCGCACGCCGGCATCGCCGTCGCTCCCGCTGGCCCACGCTGCTCGGCGGCGCGGCATCGGTGGTGGTTGCGGCAGGGCTGGCGTGGCAACTGCGACCGGACCCACCGCCCACGCCATTTGCCGCGGTGATGCAGGAAACCCTGCCGGCGCCTGCCGGAAAGGCGGCGCCACGCAACGCCGCGCCGGCACCTGCGACTGAACCGCAGTCCGCTCCGGCACCTGCCCCTGCCAACGCCCCTGTCCCGGTTGACGCTCCGGCATCCGCCGCTGCCCCTGCAGCCGCGCCTGCGGATGCCCCGTCGGCCGGCCGGGAACCGCCCCCCGCGGCGCCCCGTGCCGAGCCACGCGCCACCGTGGCATCGCCGCCACAGGCGCTGCGCCGGATGATGCCCAGGCCACTCAGCGCCGAGGAGGTATCGGCGGCGGTGCAGGCCGATGCGCTGCTGTCGCGACACCAATGGCTGCAGCGCATCCGCAGTCGCCGCGATGCCGGCGACATCGATGTGGCGCGTGCCAGCCTGGAACGTTATCTGGTGCAGTATCCCGGCACCCGCGTACCCCGCGATCTGCAGGCACTGCTGAGCGAATGAGGGCCGGCGCTCGACCGGCGCGGTAAACTCGGCCGGATGCCCGATACCCTCGCCGCTACCGTCCAGCACGTCCTCGAAATCAAGCACAGCCGCTTCCTCGCCCATGCCGCACCGGTGCAGGACGCCCGGCAGGCACTGGAATTCCTGCAGCAGGTGGCAGTGCCCGATGCCACCCACAACTGCTGGGCCTACCGTATCGGTGGCGAATACCGTTCCAGCGACGATGGCGAGCCTGCCGGTACCGCAGGCCGGCCGATCCTGGCGGCGATCGACGGCCAGGGCTTTGACCAGGTGATGGTGGTGGTGGTGCGCTGGTATGGCGGCATCAAGCTCGGTGCCGGCGGCCTGGTCCGCGCCTATGGTGGTACCGCGGCCGAATGCCTGCGCACCGCGCCGCGCCTGGCGCTGGTGGCGATGGCGCAACTGCGCATCCATGCGGCCTTCGACGATCTGGGCGCGCTGCATGCCGCCCTGGCCGCGCACGACGCCCGCAAGCTGGATGAATCCTTCAACGCCAGCGGCGTGGCAGTCACCGTGGAACTGCCCGCGGACCAGTGCGATGCATTGAAAACGCGCCTGCGCGACGCCACCCGTAACCGTATCCGCCTGAGCGATGTCCTTGAGTGCCCCACGCATGACTGAGTCTTCCCCTTCCGGCCAGCCGGCCCTGCATCGCCTTGGCAGCCTGCGCACGCTGTGGCCCTTCGTGCATCGCCACCTCGGTCTGTTCACCGCCTGGCTGTTCGCGCTGGCGGTCTCGTCGGCCGCTACGCTGAGCCTGCCGCCGGCGGTCAAGCAGATGATCGACCATGGCTTCAACAGCGGCGGGCAGATCAACCGCGCATTCGCGCTGCTGATGCTGGTGGCCGTGGTGCTGGCGCTGGCCACCGCCGCGCGCTTCTTCTTCGTCTCGCTGCTGGGCGAACGGGTGGTGGCCGACCTGCGCAGCCAGCTGTACGCGCACCTCATCACCCTGGGTGCGGGCTTCCACGACCGCACCCGCAGCGGCGAGCTGGTATCGCGGCTCACCGCCGACAGCGAACTGCTGCGCAGCGTGATCGGTTCGACGATGTCGGTGGCGCTGCGCAGCAGCGTCACCGTGGTCGGCAGCCTGGCGATGCTGTTCGTCACCAGCCCGCGGCTGGCCGCCTGGTCGCTGCTGGGCATTCCACTGGCGGTGCTGCCGATCATCCTCGGCGCACGGCGCCTGCGCACGGTGGCGCGCGACAGCCAGGACCGCATCGCCGACGCCAACACGCTGGCCGCGGAAACGCTGGGCGCGGTGCGCACGGTGCAGGCGCATGCCCGCGAGCCCTATGAGCAGGGACGTTTCAACAGCGCGCTGGCCGACGCCATCAAGGCGGCGAAGCGGCGCATCCGCGCGCAGTCGCTGGTCACCGCCAGCGCCATCCTGCTCGTGTTCGGCGCCATCGTCGGCGTGCTGTGGCTGGGCGCGCACGATGTCATCGCTGGCCGGATGACCGCCGGTACGCTCGGCCAGTTCGTCCTGTATGCGCTGATCGGCGGTGGTTCGGTGGGCGCGCTGGCCGAAGTGTGGAATGAACTGCAACGTGCATCCGGCGGCATGGGCCGTATCGGCGAGCTGCTGCAGGAAGACGTGGAGATCCGTGCCCCTGCGGCACCGGCGCGGCTGCCATCGCCGCTGCAGGGTGAGATCCGCTTCGAGGACGTGGTGTTCCATTATCCGCAGCGTCCGGACGCCGCCGCCCTAGATCATTTCAGCCTGCACGTGCGGCCGGGCGAAACCGTAGCCCTGGTGGGGCCTTCCGGGGCCGGCAAGAGCACGGTGCTGCAGCTGCTGCTGCGTTTCCACGATCCGCAGTCCGGCCGCGTGTGCGTGGATGGCGTGGACCTGCGCGCGCTGGAACCGGCGGCGCTGCGCGATGAACTGGCACTGGTGCCGCAGCAGCCGGCGCTGTTCGCCGCCAGCGCGCGCGACAACATCCGCTATGGACGGCTGCAGGCCAGCGATGCCGAGGTGGAGGACGCCGCGCGCGCCGCCGAGGCCGATGACTTCCTGCGGGCCCTGCCCCACGGCTACGACAGCGAGCTGGGCGAGCGTGGCGCACGCCTGTCCGGCGGCCAGCAGCAACGCGTGGCGATCGCCCGCGCGCTGCTGAAGGATGCCCCCATCCTGCTGCTGGATGAAGCCACCAGCGCCCTGGACGCTCAGAGCGAACGGGCGGTGCAGCAGGCGCTGGAACGGCTGATGGCGGGACGCACCACGCTGGTCATCGCCCACCGCCTGGCGACCATCCTCAAGGCCGACCGCATCGTGGTGATGGACCATGGCCGCATCATCGCGCAGGGCACGCACGAACAGCTGCTCGCCGAAGGTGGCATGTATGCCGAGCTGGCGAAGCTGCAGTTCATCGACTGACCACACCCGGCTAACACGCCCCGGCGCACGCTCCGCGAACCAGATGGCAGGCCCGAGGAGGTACACGATGTCGTTCCGTCAGTTTCCCGTTACCGATGCCAACGGCGACAGCCATGTCGTCATCGAGTTCAAGCCGGAAGGCGGGCCGTCCGAAGCCGCTTCCGGAGATGAGGCCGAACCGCGCTACGAACTGCAGGATGGCAGGGTGCTGGTCCGCCATGGCCGCGAGTTCAGCACGGCCGATGGCAGCCTGCGGCTCAGCCTCTGAGGGCCACACCATCGGCGTTGATGGCGAGGATGCTGCTCCGGCGCCGCTCCTCCCGGCGCCCGATCCCGCCAGCGCCGCGACATGGTGATTTTTTAGCCATGCATCTTGACAGCCTTTCACTGCAAGGGCTGCGAGCTGTTATCCACATGTTTGTGCGAAAACCATCCACACCGTCTGTGGATGAAACCGTCAGCGCGGCAGCACGCGTCCGATGCCGCTGTCGTCCACTTCAGTGGCGGCGGCGGCGATGTCCGCTTCATTGCTGCCCGGCACGAAGCCGATCCGGAAGTGCACATCGCCGCCTGGCGTGCGCGAGGAATGGATCGATGCCAGGCTGATGCGGTGCTGCTCGAACACGTGCAGCAGCGCGCGCAGCGAGCCCGGTCGGTCTTCGGGCAGGTGCACCGACAACGACTGGCGTTCGGTCAGGTCCGCCAGCAGGTAGCCCACCCGCTCGAACGTGTAATTGCCATCGGCCAGCACCTGCTCGCCGAAGGCCTCGCGATTGTCATGCAGCAGCTGCCGGCGGAAACGTTCGCGCGCCTGGTCATCGCCCTGCGCTACCTGCGCCTGCAGTACCTGCAGCTGTTCGATCAGGCGCTGCAGCATGGGCGCCACGTGCGGGTTGCCGAACTGGATGTCTTCGTAGATGGCGGGATTGAGCGAAAGGATGCGCGCGATGATCGCCGTATCCAGCTCGAACGATGCGGAGCGGTAGGGCAGCAGCGCCGCCAGGTCGCCCAGCTCGGGGCCGTAATGGCGCAGCACGCCGGCCTGGGCAAGATGGCTGGCATGCACCATGGCCTGTACCAGCGCCATGACCTTGTCGTGGTGCTGCGGGGTTGCGCGCACGCATTCGGCCTGCAGCGCGCCACACAGTTCCTGCAGCCATGGCTGCCACTGGTGCAGGCGCGCCTGGCAGACCACCATCACCCTGCCCTTCAGGGTCGGCGCCTTCGGTGGCGCAGTCATCGGATGCAGCCCGACCACATCGGCCTGCGAGGCCAGCATGGCCTGTACCGGTGCTTCCTTGACCGAGGTGACATCCAGCCACAGCCGGCCACGCTCACGACCAGCCGATTGCCGCACGTAGTCGGCGATCAGCGCGGGCGTCTGGCGGATCGGCGCGGAAAAGACCAGCACGTCGGCGTCGGCAAGCAGCTGTTCGGGTGCATGCGACCGCGGATCGGCCGGGTCATGGCCGATTACCTGCAGTTGCAGGCGCTCGCTGAAGAAGCGCGTCAGCCAGCGGCCGTAGGCCCCGGCGCTGCCGACGATGCCGATCACGCGCGGCGCGGGGCTCACGCCAGTTGCTCCACGGCAAAACGATGGAGCTGTTGCAGCGCGGCGGGTGCGGCCGCCAGCACGTCGAATTCCTCATGGCCACTGGCCAGCGTGGCTTCCAGCGCACCGTGGGTGCCGGCCACCGCGCGCGAGATGGCCTGCTGCATGCTCTCGCCGCGCAGCAGGAAGGCCACGATGAGTGCCATCAGCACGTCGCCGGTGCCGGCCACATCGACCGGCAGCAGGGGCGATGTCCAGCGCCAGACGCCCTCGCGACCGACCGCCAGCGTGACCAGCTCGCCCGGCGTTCCACCGACACTGTGGACCAGCACCCACTGCGGGCCGCGTTCGAGCAGCACGCGCGCGGCGGCGATGGCGTCGTCCTGCGCCAGTGCCGGCAATCCGGTCAACCGCCCCAGTTCGAAGGCATTGGGCGTCACCAGCCAGGCGTGCGGCAGCAGCCGTTCGGCGAACACGGTTTCCAGGCCCGGCTCGACATAAGGGCCGGTGTGGGTATCGCCGATCACCGGGTCCAGGCAGTACCGCAGGTGCGGGCAGGCCGGCAGTGTTTCATCGAGCCAGTCGGCGAACGCCGTACCGTTGCCGACACTTCCGAAATAGCCGGATACCAGCATGCTGGCCCGCTGCGGCAGGCCGCGCTCGCTGGTGCCGCGCAGCAGGTCGGCAAACCAATCCGCCGGCAGCACGCGACCACGCGTGGTGGCATAGAACGGCGCGTTGCTCAGCAGCGTGGTCGGGATCTCGGCAACGCGTACGCCCAGCGCACGCAGGGGCGGGACGGCGGCGCTGTTGCCGGCGTGGCCGTAGACCAGCTGGGACTGCACGGAAATGACATCGACAGGCGATGGACCATCCGGCCGCTGGCGGCGACCGTGAACCAGGTGGTTTTCAAGGGATGCGCTCATCGGCGCATTTTACTGGAAGGCAGTGAGGACCAAGGGTCGTCTTCGATCGGGGAGATGGAGTGACGACCAACGGTCGTCACCCACCACCCGGGGCTGTCACCCACCATCAACGGTCGTCACCCACCGGCATCCATCATGGGCTCAGGAGGTCATCCGGTCCCAGAACCCCTTGACGCCATCGATGAACGTCGCCGATTTCGGCGAGTGCTTGCGCGCGTCCTCTCCGACGAACGTTGCTTCGAACTGTTCCATCAGCTTGCGCTGGTCCGGGGTCAGGTTGACCGGCGTTTCCACCAC
>JAFAFF010000177.1 GCA_023423605.1 Pseudomonadota bacterium | reverse complement strand
CCATGGTCCGGTCTGGCAATCCTGCTACCACGATCATGCAGTGCGCTCGGATGAATCGCTGCATCGACATGCGATGTACATCGTTGGCAACCCGATCCGGGCAGGCCTGTCATCGCAGATCGGGGAGTATCCGTTTGCCTGGTGCAGATGGTTGGAAGACATGGAGGCGTGACGACCAACGGTCGTCACCCACCAGGGAGTCTCCACCCCCAGGGAGTCTCCACCCGGGGAGTCATCACCCACCGGGGAGCGCATGGGATGTGGTGGGTAACGACCGTTGGTCGTCACGCCTCCTGTTCTTGCTCTTGCTCCTGCCTTTCTGGAGTGTGACAACCAATGGTCGTCACCCAAGCAGGGTTTCCAGCACGGCCATGCGCACGGCGACGCCGTTGGCTACCTGGCGCAGCACCCAGGATTGCGGGCCATCGGCCACGTCATCGGTCATTTCCACGCCGCGGTTGATCGGTCCGGGATGCAGCACCGCTACGTCCCGACCGGCGCGGGCAAGCCGGTCGGCGTGCAGCCCATACTGTTCGTGGTACTGCTCCAGCGACGGCACCAGGCCTTCCTCCATGCGCTCGCGCTGCAGGCGCAGCATCATCAGCGCATCGGCACCGTCCAGCATCGCGTCGAAATCATCACCGACCACGCAACCCTTCAACGTCTCGTCGTCCGGCAGCAGCGATTGCGGACCACACACGCGGATCTCGCCAACGCCCAGCGTGCGCAGCGCATGCAGGTCCGTGCGCGCCACGCGCGAATGCTTCACGTCGCCGACGATCAGCACCTTCATCTTCGCGAAATCGCTGCCCTTGGCTTGGCGCAGCGTCAACATGTCCAGCAACCCCTGCGTCGGGTGCGAGCTGCGGCCATCGCCGGCATTCACCAGCGCGGTACCCTCACCCGCCGCCGCTGCCAGTTCGGCAACCGCGCCATCGTCGGGATGGCGCACGATGAACCCGCGAACGCCCATCGCTTCAAGATTGCGCAGCGTGTCGATGGCGGTCTCGCCCTTGCGCGTGGACGAAGTGGACGCATCGAAGTTCAGCACGTCCGCGCCCAACCGCTGCGCGGCCAGCTGGAACGAGCTGCGGGTGCGCGTGGAGGGCTCGAAGAACAGCGTGCATACCGCCGAACCTGCCAGCACCGCGCGCTTGTTTCCCACCCGGCCCACCGCGGCATCGCGTATCTGTCCCGCACGGTCCAGCAGCTGCAGCAGCGTTTCGCGTGGCATGCCTTCCAGGGTGAGCAGGTGGCGCAGGCGTCCGGAGGAATCGAGTTGCGAAGCAGTCATGGGCAGGAATCGGGCAGCTCAGGGAAGAGGAATGGCGTCGTCCGGGCTGGACAGCCAACGGTCGATGATCACGGCGGCGGCCACCGCGTCCAGCGCTGCGGCATCGCGTCGACGCTTGCGTCCTTCGGCGCGCTCGACCGCGAACCGGCGGGCCGCTTCGACCGAGCTGGAACGCTCGTCGATCATCACCACCGGCAGCTTGAAGCGTTCCCGCAGCTGGCGGGCAAAGCCCTGCGCACGCTTGCGGTTGGGCTGGTCCTGGCCGTCCAGGGTAAGCGGATCGCCGACCACCAGGCCATCGGGCTGCCACTCCTTCAACAGGCGTTCGATGGCGCCCCAGTCCGGGCCGTTGCCGTGCACGTCGATCACCGCAACCGCGCGGGCATGCGCTGCGAACGCACTGCCGATGGCCACGCCGATCCGCCGCGAGCCGACATCGAAGCCGAGCACGGTGCCATCGCGGCGGATGGCCGGCGCTTCAGACATGGCCGCTGTAATCGGTGAGCCGGAACAGATCCACGCCGATGCGCGCGGCGGCACCCTGCCAGCGCTGCTCAAGCGGCGTATCGAACAGCACGTCGGCCTCGGCGGGCACCGCCAGCCAGCTGTTTTCAGCCAGTTCGCTTTCCAGCTGGCCCTCGGCCCAGCCGGCACAGCCCAGCGTGACCAGCGCGTTGGCCGGGCCTTCGCCGCTCGCCATCGCTTCCAGGATATCGCGCGAGGTGGTCAGGAACAGGCCGTCGCCGACCGCCAGGCTGGAATCCCAGTCGCGCGCGTCGTCATGGATGACGAAACCGCGTTCGGGGTGCACGGGGCCGCCATTGAGCACCACGCGGGCGCGCAGCGCCTCATCGTCGGTGGCGATATCCATCTGCGCCAGCACCTCGCCGAGGCTGTATTCGGAAGGTTGGTTGACCAGGACCCCCATCGCTCCGTTGCCGTCGTGCTGGCAGATCAGCGCGACGCTGCGGGCGAAGGTGGCATCGGTCAGCGAGGGCAGCGCGACCAGCAGGTGATTGGCGAGGGAAGTAGGCGTCACGGGCATGGTGGGCATTCTACCTGCTGGACCGCTTGAGGGCGTGAGACGGTAGGATGGCGGCATGAGTGGATACTGCCGCATCGCCCCGGGCCATCCCGTGCATGGCCCCTACCATGACCAGGAATACGGCTTTCCGCAGCGCGACGAACGCGAACTGTTCGAGCGCTTGTTGCTGGAAATCAACCAGGCCGGCCTGAGCTGGGAAACCATCCTGAAGAAGCGCGAGGGATTCCGTCGTGCCTACGCAGGTTTCGACGTGGACACCGTGGCCGGTTACCGGCAGGACGCTATCGATCGCCTGCTCGCCGATCCGGGCATCATCCGCAATCGCCTGAAGGTACTGGCCGCGATCCACAATGCCCAGGTCATCCAGCGGATGCGGCAGAGCCACGGCGGCTTCGCGCAATGGCTGGACGCACACCATCCGCAGGACAAGCCGGCGTGGGTGAAGCTGTTCAAGAAGACGTTCCGGTTCACGGGCGGGGAGATCACCGGCGAGTTCCTGATGAGCCTGGGCTACCTGCCCGGCGCGCACGCCGAGGATTGCCCGGTCTACGCCCGCATCGCCAACCTCCACCCGGCCTGGCGGCAGGTGCCGACCGAATCTGCCGGGTGATCATTGCCCCTGCTGGAAGCTGACTGCTTCTGGTAGAAGCTGACTGCTTCTGGTGGGTGATGACCGTTGGTCATCACATGGGTCCGGCTTCATGACTCCCAGAGTGACGACCAACGGTCGTCACCCACCCAACGGTCGTCACCCACCCCAACCGTCGTCGTCACCCACCGCAGGGCAGGTGCCGGCCCGTCAGACGCCCATGTAGCGGCCGGGGCGATGGTTGAACATCAGCACCAGGCTGAGCACCACCGCACCGATGGCCGAATACATCACCTGCACCGGCGACATCACCGCGAACGCCGCCAGCATCAGCATCGCATCGAAACTCATCTGCACCTTGCCGGCGCTCCAGCCCCGCGTGCGCTGCAGGTAGACCGCCAGGATGCCGATGCCGCCAAGGCTGGCACGGTGGCGGATGAAGAACAGGATGCCAAGCCCGGCCAACGCGCCGCCCACCACCGCCGAATACAGCGGGTGGATATGCGCGAAGTCGATCCAGCGCGGCAGCAGATCGGTGAGCAGGCCGCAGGCGGTCACCGCCGCGAAGGTCTTCAGGGTGAACTCCCAGCCCATGCGACGCACTGCCACCCAGTAGAACGGCAGGTTCACCAGCACGAACACCAGGCCGAAGTTCCAGCCGGCCGCGTAGTGCACCAGCAGCGCCAGGCCGGCCATGCCGCCGATCATCAGACCGCCTTTGGCGAATATCGCCAGGCCCAGCGAGGCCACCAGCGTCGCCAGGACCATGCCCTGGACGTCTTCAGCAGGGGAATGGCGCAGCGCACTGGCATCCTGCACGGTGCCGGCACTGTCGGGCGGTGGGGTCAGCGGACCAGCGGTGACAAGGTGGCCGTCAGCGTCGTCGCACGGCGCGGGGCCATGGGATTGGAAGGACATGGGGGTGGAGGGTGTCGCGGTGGGGAGACGTATTAGACACGATCCCACCGATGGTTGCATATGAATCCATTCAGGCACCACTGCACCGAAGCAGCCAGCAGAAGGTCGCTGTGGCTGGGAATGTGGGTTGGGAATGTGGGTTGGGAATGTGGCTGGGAATGTGGGTGACGACCGTTGGTCGTCACGCAATTTGCTTCAGACACCCGCGGGCTGAGCGGAAGGGTGTGACGACCAACGGTCGTCACCCACCAGGATGTTGGTCGTCACCCACCAGCATGTCGGTCGTCACCCACCAGGATGTCAGTCGTCATCCATCAGGACCACGGGTCGTCACCCACCAGGAGCAAGCAGGCTATCAGTCCTTGGTGACGCGGTTGATTTCAGCCAGGCTGGTCACGCCCTTGCTCGCCTTCACCAGCGCAGACTGGCGCAGATCATTCACGCCGATTGCCTGCGCGGCCTCGGCAATCTGCAGCGCATTGCCGCCGGCCAGCACGATCGAGGCGATCTCGTCGGTCATCGGCATCACCTGGTAGATGCCGGTACGGCCCTTGTAGCCCTCCGTACAGTCATCGCAGCCCACCGCTTCGTACAGCTCGATGCCCGCATCCAGCTGCGCCTGCGTGAAGCCTTCGGCCAGCAGCGCATGGGCCGGCAGTTCGGTGCGCCGCTTGCAGGTGTTGCACAGCCGGCGCGCCAGGCGCTGGGCGATCACC